>JABSQK010000099.1 GCA_013215875.1 Lentisphaeria bacterium | reverse complement strand
GGCGTACCTATGTGGTAAGTCAAAACTATCGCTATACACCTGATACATGGACAATCGCCGATCTTGTTCGCCAGGGAAAAATTGGTGAAGTTGGCCAGGTAAATATTGATTTCTTTTTGGGCATGGACTTCGGTGGCGGATTTCGCCACAGCATGGAACATCCGCTCATTGTCGATATGTCGATTCATCATTGCGACTTGATTCGCTTTATTACTGGACTCAATCCCGTTTCTGTTAGCGGTGATTCATGGAACCCCCCATGGTCGAACTATGATGGTGATGTATCGAATTCGCTTTTATTCGAAATGGATAATGGCGCCCGTATCAGTTACTCTGGCAGCTGGGCATCTAAAGGAATACATTGTTCCTGGAATGGCAATTGGATGATTCAAGGCGACAAGGGTTCGATCACCTATGATAAGGATGGTGTCATCACCCTTCATGAAGTGCCCGGCCTTTATTCTGTAGAGAAGACTACCGTTATCGATAAGCTTGAAGTTCCTCATGGCGAAGGCCAGGCCTATGTTCTCAATCGCTTCATTCACTGCATAGAAAATGGTGAAACGCCTGAAACGATTGTCGATGATAATATCTTTAGTGTTGCGATGGTTTATGCATCGGTCGAAGCAGTCGAGTCCGGGAAGAAAGTGCCAGTACTTGATGATGCGTTTCTGGCGCTTCTAAAGTAATAAAAGGATTAGTTTTGCGGCTGTTTGATTCGCTTTTTCATACCTTCAGCAGCGGTCACTTTTTTCTTTAAGTTCATCAGTTCTGCCTTAAACTCACGATTCATATCGAGCGGATCTATACCTTTCTTCCCTTCGGTTTTTTTCTGAAGCTTTTTAAGATGCCGGCAAATTCGTCGCAATCTGTGATCGCGCTCCATCTTGCCTTTCTTGTTCGTTGTCTTGGTCCGCCAACCGGCCACCACACTGCAAATATCATCTTTTATTTCAAGAAAATCATCCCGGTTATACACCGCAGTTTGTAATTTTTCGCAGGCAAGTTCCATGTATGAAATTGCACTTTCTTTTTGATTCAGGGTAAGTGTTGTATTTTCCACTCGATTTTTTATGATGGATATCAATGCAAAATAATAGCCGGATTCAGTTGCCATTGTTGAGCGACAAAGTTTGCTCAATTCTGACGTATCCAGGCCTGTTTTTTTAGATTTGGATGCTATCGCCCATTTTCGATCAAGCCAATCTAAACAATCCTGTTTGTCCGTAATATCAGATTCTTCAATCGATGCGATTAAAGGTGCGAGTGAAAACCACCCTATTATTACACGGGCCTCACTTTCTACCCATGGCATTAACCCTTTATCTACCGACTTGAGCCATTTCGGCAACATTATATAGAAAAAAATTCCCGTGCCAATAAAAAGGAGTATATAAACAATACAGCAGCCCTTGAAAATATTACCACAGGAGAAAAAACCGTCTTTTTTTGAGTCAGTCATATATAGTCCTATACGAGGATCTCACTAATTTCTGTATGTGTCCCATACTTTAGTGGACAGGGTCAGTGTAGCAATTTTTTATTCGACCTGCACATAAAATACATCGTTATCGATTACCTCACCCTCTTCCGCGTTACGGGCCAGGCCAGTGCAGTAGATCAGACCAGGATAGGAACCTGCAGGAATACGGTTAAAGCCGGTTGGCATTTCGATACTGGGTTGATTGGCCGTAACTCCCGGATCCGGATTGATCGGTGATCGTGCGGTGAACGTCTTTCCGCCGTCCCGGCTCTCGAGCCAGGCGACCTTTATGACGCCCAGATTTTCCCTGGCCCAAAGTGTTGCCGACTCTACTCCGAGTCGGGCATTCGCTTCATTTGTCGAATAAACTTCTGCCGCATACTCATAGGGTTTACCCCAGAGCGCACGCTCCTGCTCTGCCACCGGGTGCTCCCGGGGCTGAATACCCAGGACAATGCAGATCACATCATCTTCGGTGATGCTCATCCCCGAGCGACAATCAACGGCTGCGTAACCCGGCCAGTGTTTGTCCACCGCTTCCTGCAGCGGCAACTGCTGCCAATTCCCGCTATCATCCGGACTTGCTAGAAATGCCTGCCCCGGTGGCTCTGTGTTGTATTGCAGGTATAGCACAAAAGGCTTGCCGGTGGAATCGACTACAAGTGCGCCCAGGTTACG
>JABSQK010000098.1 GCA_013215875.1 Lentisphaeria bacterium | reverse complement strand
GGGATTTTACGGTATTCAAATTATATACAAAAGCACAGCCGTTTTTTGTAAAGTGAAAATAGACAAGGAGCAAAAGTGTAGAAATGGAGTTATATGACTAACTATAAAGCGAAAATGTGTTTTTCACACAGGCTCGGAGAGCCCGATCTACGGAAAGCTAACTACTGGCATACCGGTTTTAGAAATCGATTTTATCCTGTCCGAAGCTGCGCATATCGAGCTTTGTTACACTGACATGACCTGAAAGAATAATCTGTACATCTGAATCTTCGCCTTGATCCTCTTGCGGCTTTGGAGCATCATGCTTAAATGTATCATCGGTTTTTTTGAAACAGCTGCCGTAAAAGCTTAGCCCGCATCGAGCCGATTTTAACTCCCAGTCTGCTGCCAACTTACCCGGAAAATTGACATTCCAGGTAATCGGATTTTTAGCCTGTATTTCCGGTTGAAACTTTTCCCAGACTTTAGGAAAGACCTGGTCGAGCTGTTTGCGAAAGTAATCCATCGATGAGTCAGTTAATGAGCGATTATTGATCCATTCATCAAACAGCTCATTCGGTAATAGTTGTGATAATGACAAGGCAGGGATACCAGCAATGTTTGCTTCGATGGCTGCGCCGACTGTACCGCTCGAAAAGATATAGGCAACGCCGGCATTGTGGCCAATATTGATTCCGGAAATCACACAGTCTGGTAAACCGAAATCATTGTGATAAATGCCAATGTTGGCACAATCAGCAGGCGTTCCATAAATACAATGTACCGTTCTGCCATTAATTGTTTCGGTCTTTTCTGCCAGCTCACCAAAACGTGTCATTGCTTTGCCTTTCCAGCTTTGTTCTTCAGCGGGCACGACAATATGACAATTGTGTTCGGCAGGAATTTGTTCGATTAAAAGTTCGAGGAATGGCGAGTCAACGCTATCGTCATTTACAATTAAGATATTCATCTGAATTTTTTCCTTTCAAAAGATGATATAATAAGGATCAATCGACTGTTTACCAGAGACGTGAATCGGGAACATCGAGCCATTGAGAATTTTGTTCGATTGATGCCTGGCTGATTAATCCTGGCAATGTCATATCCATTGTTTCATGAATACCGATGTCCGGTTCTCGCTCACCGCGTACTGCAGCAATGAAATCGAGAATTTCGAAATAGTCGCCACCACCATGGCCAGCCTTTTCCCCTTTTTCCATTTCTTCTTTCCAGAAGTCCGGAAGAAATTCGTCTTCGTAATCAGCAAGATCCTGCCACTCATTGGCATTGTCTGAACGGGAACGCAGCCAGATTCTATTTTTCTCTCCGGCGGCCCGGGCAGATTCATAGGCTGCATCGGTTCCCTGTAATTGATAATTTGTCATCGAGTGCGGACGGTCGGAAATCATATCGACACGAATTTTCACTTGCCCACCCGATGCCATTTTACAAAGCATGGTACAACTGTCTTCATTTTCGTATTTATCGCCACGAGGGTCTGTATAGTGATGTCCGCTGCCGGCACAGGTAACTGAAACAACCCTGTCGCCAGGCATCCACTGTAATATGGGACCAAGGCTGTGTGTACCATAAGTAATACCATTGATACCGGTTTGCCATTTGCGGCGCCATTTGGTAACTTCGTTGAGTCCTTTCAATTCATGAATGTATTCGCCTTCAGCAAAATATGGTGTTCCGAATTCACCTCGTTTCACCATTTCGCGAACAATAACATTCGGGCGCATATAGGTATAATTTTCGGCCATCATAAATGATGCCGACGATGCTTTTTCTGAGGCAACAAGTTCTTTGCATTGATCCACAGACGTAGCGGCGGGTACTTCGGTCAATACACTGACACCTGCATCCAAAGCGATAATCGCTTGCGGCACATGGAAAGGCATTGGCGTAGCAATGATCACCCCCTGTAAATCCGACTTGGCAATCATCTCTTCGTAATCTGTATAGGTTTCTTTGGCGCCGAGGTTTTCTTTGGCCTTTGCCAGACTTTCTTCATTTAGATCACATACAGCATGCACAGTTACATCTTGTGCTGCTTCACAGGCCAGTTTAAATCCGGCCCCACGCCCGCAGGCGCCTACTATTCCAAGGTTTAACATGGTTCTTTTCTCATAGTTGTTGGTAATTTTGTCTCCGACGGCTCAAGACCGGAATCGGTCTTAAGAATCTCCAATTTAATTTGATGTTGCTCATAGCTAATAGTTGATCTGTTAGTTTACTTTATACTTATTGATGAGGTCTTCGTTCAACGTAATACCGAGTCCTGGTTTATCCGGTACAGTGATAAAGCCATCGACTGCCTGATATTTTTCCTCGGCAAGATCATGGCGCAATGGCGAATCTTCGACACAGTCTTCAAATAGAAATGCTTCTTTAAATGTCGAGAGCCAATGCAGACAGGCTGCAACACTGATCGGGGTCTTATAGCAATGATTGACCATTTTTGCGTGCACATCTTGTACACGTTTGCCAATGTGCATACTATCTGTAAAACCACAGCGCGCCAGGTCTACCTGATAAATATCCAATGCCCGCTGATCTATCCATGGATTAAAAGCAGTGCGTCCACATTCCCCTTCCCCTGCAGCAATCGGTACAGGTGAACGGTCACGTAACCAGACGTAACCCTCGAGGTCATCCTGGTTCAATGGTTCTTCCAACCAGCCAATATTGTATTCGCTAAATGAATGGGCGCGTTTCAGTGCAGTACGTGCATCCCAGACACAACCGGCATCGATGAGTAATTCGCGATCGGGGCCCAATGCTTCACGGGCACTGGAAACCAATTCCATATCCATCGCTTCTGATTCACCCATAGGTTCCCAGCCAAATTTCACTGCGGTATAGCCATAGTCTACCCAACGTTGACCAATATCCTTTGTCTCAGCACCATCACTACCAAACAAGATAGATGCATATGCGCGGAAATTATCATGCTGTTTGCCACCGAGTAAGGCATGTATGGGTTGATTCAATGCTTTTCCTTTAATATCCCAAAGTGCCATGTCGATACCCGCCATGGTGGCGATGGCCACAGCACGACGACCATAATAAAAACAGCCCTTATACATTTTGTCCCAGACCTTTGTGGTACACATTGGGTCTTCACCAATGATTAGTTCCTTAAGTCCGCAGGCAATATTATGTGAAAACGGTGCATTGATTATTGCTTCACAAATTTCCGGCGAAGCATCACATTCCCCTATTCCTTCAATTCCTTCATCTGTCTGAACGCGGATGATGACTGTATCCTGCGTGCCTGCTGTTTTACCTTCAATACTTTCCAGTCTTATTATTTGACATATTACATCTGTTATTTTCATGAATGACTCCATTCTGTTAATTGTGCTATTAAAGTTATTGTTTGTCCCTGTTGTACTATTGCTTCCCAGGCCTGGGTGATGATATAGCCATCTTGTGATGCCAGTATCTCGAGTGGTTCTTCATCGATGCGATCGAACTGATGAAGGATGGCGACAACATCGCCTTCATTCACCCGAGCACCTAGGTCGCAACAGGGCTCAAAAATTCCGTCGAATGGAGCAAGCATCGATGAGCGAGCTGATGAACCATCAACGAGTTTTTGATCGCTGTAAATTTTTTCAGGCAGTCCGATATCTTTTAGTTGTCCACTAAATATCGCTGCATTAAGAATTCCGCGCTTGGCCATTTCCACACCCGCATAATTTACAGACTGTCCGTGACCCAGCTCTGTACCGATGGTAATCTTTCCGAGTTTCTCAGCAGTACTGGTTAATAGTCCCGCTGTTTCATCTTGATAGAACATTGTAAATTCACACCCAAAACCTCGCGAAACAGCCTGCATGGTCTTGAATTGTTCCTCGTCTTCGACATGATGAAAAGATGCCGTTTCAGGAAAGCGACAAACCAACCCACCGGCATGAAGGTCTAGTACCACATGAACTTGCGGAAAGATATAAGTCGTAATTATATCGGCAAATTTTTGTGTAATTGTGCCATTGGCATCGCCGGGAAATTCACGATTGAGGTTTTTCCCATCTTCCGGTGTATCGCGCTTACCTGCTTTAAAGGCAGAGATATTCAGCACTGGGATAAGGATGATTCGTCCAAGGACATCATCTGTATTAATTGTTTTTAACAAGTGCTTTATTGCCACTGGACCTTCGTACTCATTGCCATGGGTCGATCCAATTGCAACGACACCCTTTCCAGCTTCGGCATTTGGCCCGACAATAACTGTTACAGGTATAAGGTACTGCCCCCAAATTGTCGGTTGCTCCACTTTTACATAGTAGTCTCTACGACCTTGTGTCTCGAAGTCGAGCTCATTTTTTGCAATTATTTCGCGTGTCATATTAATTTCCTGTTAGTTTATCAAGTTCTTGAATACTCAGTTCATACACTGCTTCGAATATTCCCGGAGCAAGTGGGGTCTGCCAAGCCGGATAAAGATTTTGGTTTTGGTAATCCTCTTCGGGAATTACATAGCCTATCCATGTGGAACATACATTCACACATATAATTGTGTAGTCGGGATAACGGTCGCGCAGATCCCGTTGTATTTTTGAATAGGCTTCGCCTGGATACGAAACAAATAAAATATTACCCATGCGGGCAAACCAGCATGGGAATGGGGTAGTATCTTCTTCACCAACAATTGTTCGTACACAGAGCTTTCGTTTGAGTCGTTCTTTTTCAGCATTGTCAGGATTATCTTTTAAGAGTTCATTTAACTCAGCGGACTTTTGCAGACCATCACGAACTTTCCAATCCAGCACAGCTTCATTGGTGGCCAACGTTGTATCTGGTGCTGATGCTTGTTCACGCCAAGCAGCCAAATCTGCACCGGATTTTTTAACTTCTTCAAGTACGAGTTTGGTCGCAGGTGTGCCCATATTTTCAATCGTTGCCAAACTGGCATAGGCGACTTGTCGACCATGGCGTTCAGGCACTGAAACATCTCCGGTGAAGCCAAGAGCGGGTCCCAGGTCGCCACTGCAGCCTTGTAAAAAAATGAGTGGTGCATTGGTTTCTTTGCGTATCGTTTCTCGCAGTGTGCCAATATAATCCGGCGATAATTGGTCATTTTCCCAGGCGAGTGTTGTGGGGTGGCAGGCATAATTGACAATTACTGCGATTGTTAGGTTTTCTTCATTTTGTATGCGGGCGGTAAAGAGTGTATCATCATCTACACCAGCAGAATTATAGCCGCAGACATAGTCACCACCATCGACTACCAGGTCGCGGTTTTT
>JABSQK010000097.1 GCA_013215875.1 Lentisphaeria bacterium | reverse complement strand
CTGAGAGTATGGCATTGGAAGGCATGTTAATGGCTGCTGAACCTCAAATTAGTTACGGAGAGCGAAAGAAGGATGAAATCAAATTCAAAACTTCTGCTGTTATTTTACACGATATTGGCTCTAAACAAGACCGTAAAGATTGGGTAGATGATTTTAAAAGCGGAAAAATCGATATCCTTTTTGTTTATAACATGCTATTGACTGGTTTTGATGCCAAACGATTAAAGAAACTTTACATAGGTAGAGTTATTAAGTCGCATAACCTGTTACAAGCTTTAACGCGTGTAAACAGAACCTACAAAGAGTTTAAATACGGTTATGTAGTTGATTTTGCAGATATACAAGGAGAGTTTGATAAAACCAATCAGGCTTATTTTAACGAACTACAAGCAGAGTTAGGTGATGAAATGCAGCATTACTCTGATTTGTTTATTTCGCCAGAAGAAATAGAGGAGAAGATTGATGAAATTAAGGATGCCTTATTTCATTTTGATACCAATAACGCAGAAATATTCTCTCAACAGATTTCACAGATTAACGATAGAAAGCAAATGCTTCAGCTTACAAAGGCATTGAATAATGCTAAGAGCTTGTACAATTTGATTCGTTTGTCTGGAAACTATGATTTGTTGGAGAAACTAGATTTTAGAAAGTTAACCATGTTATCTAGAAGGGCACAAGAGCGACTTTCTATGATTAACACCAAGGAAGTACTCGAAACAAGTGCGGATACGACCAATTTATTGAATGTAGCCCTTGAAGATGTCATCTTTGCTTTTACTAAGGTGAAAGAAGAAGAAATGGTGTTGGCAGATGAACTGAAAACCATTCTGCAAAAAACAAGAGAAGGACTTGCAGGTAATTTTGACCCTAAAGACCCTGTGTTTATTTCGTTAAAAGATGAGCTAGAACGCTTGTTTAAAAAGAAAAACTTAAGTGAGGTTAGTAAAGAAGAAATGGAAAAAAACATTGAAGCTTTAACTGCAATACACGAGAAATCAAAAGAACTAGAACGCACCAATAATTTGATTAAAGCAAAATACGAGAATGACGCTAAATACGCACGTATTCACAAACGTTTAATGGAGAAAGACCCATTAACCGATAGTGAGCGTAAATTGTTTGAAGTATTGTGTGAACTAAAAGAAGAAGTAGATAATCACATCTTGCAGAACGCCAAGATATTAGAAAACGAAAGCTTTGTAAATAAGATGATTGCCAGAATGGTAGTTGTGGAGTTTAAAAAGCAAAACATACCATTAGACTTAGATAAATCAAAACGAATTATCAATCTAGTGACCAAAGAATACATAAATGAATACAATGGTCGAGTAGCCTAAATATAGTCCATGGAAAATAATCAAAAAAATATCATTATTTATACTACTGCAGACGGCAAAGCTTCAGTAAGTTTAATGACCAAAGATGGTAATGTTTGGATGAATCAACAGCAGTTGGCAGAACTTTTTGACACCTCTAAACAAAATATAAGTCAACACATATCAAAAGT
>JABSQK010000096.1 GCA_013215875.1 Lentisphaeria bacterium | reverse complement strand
TTCCGTTTATGCCAAGGAGAAATAGTCCCCAACGGAGTCTTTCTTTTATGAATTAAGTCCCATTGGCAAATGTTTTTTGCACCCAGTATTTTTAGAGGGGTTAATGTCTTTTGATTATACGCCTCGATGACATGTTCATGCATATTCTGAATATAATCCACCGTCAAGGCATCATCGTCATCCAGGTTTGTTGTTATTACATAGTCAGCTTTGTCTGAGAAATAATCTTCAAAACAGTTCAAGTAAAGCTTATCTTCATTTTCATTATAGTTGTGAAGATAAACATTTTTTACGGATTTTGTTAATTCTAATATCCTATCTCTATACACTTGCCCCAAATCCTTATCAATAATAAATACCCAGGAGAAATCTTTATTTACTTGAGCAAGAACATTGGGCAAACAAATCATTTCAAACAATAAAAACCGGAATTCTAGTTTTTCCGGACTTAAAGGGTCGTAAAAATATTTAGGCGCCACCTTATTACCATTCATATAGTTTCTATAACTGAAACGGGTGACTATTAAATGTTCAATCTTCATAATATAACCCAGGAATTGAATGAACCTGGTCTAATCTCAATAAGTGGTCTAATCCGAATAGACAATTAGACATCTTTTTCTGCCAGACTAAAATACCAGGGGTTCTATTTGACATATTACTGCCTTCCTATGCTCTGTGTTAAATATTATAGCAAATTAAGCAAAAGTCCAATTCCACATTAAGTAGAAAATTCTTTCAACGATTGGCTTTTTTCAGGTACGAGTTGGTTTTAATGCCCTGATAAGCATTTGTAGACGAGAACAGAGTTTACCTTTTAATAAGCAATATCTACGAATTACAGTATAAAAAGACTCAGCTGTTTTTCTTGAAGCAAATTGAAAGGCGTTTATAATAGAACGAGTTACACGAACATTGACTCAAATTAAGGATACAGGGTGAATATAGCTTCCATTTCGCGCAAATTTCGACAAAAAAGAAAAAAGCTACGCAAATTTCTGAAAATAGGAAAAAGGCAGAGTGCGGCCGCACTCGTTCAATTTTGTAAAGTAATCAGACCACACAAGCCTCCTGTTTTTATTGTTGGATGTGGGCATAGTGGAACATCGATTTTACTTGCAATTCTTGGTGCGCACCCTTCAATACATCCTATTCCAAAGGAAACCTTTATAGGCAAAAAAACTAAATCACGCTTCAACGAACTCGTAACAAACTTTGAATTCCTGACGATAAAAGCGCGTAAACGAAGATGGATCGAAAAGACGCCAGGAAATATTCGGTATCTTTCACCCATTTTTGAGAGGCTGCCCGATGCAAAAGTAATCATAATAATAAGAGATGGCAGAGATGTCGCCGCCTCAATCCAAAAACGCACTGGAAACCTGGAAAACGGCATTAAAAGGTGGTGCAATGATAATCTTGCCGGAAAGGAATATTGGGATAATCCAAATGTGTATCGAATAAAATACGAAGATATTATAAGTGATTTCGAAAAAACAATTACCGATTTATTATCATTCCTGGATGAAAAATACTATGATGATTTAAAAAACTATCACAAAACGCCTAAAAAATGGTATTCAAATAAAATCTCAAAGCCTGAATCGGCTTCTAAAAAAAAACCACAAGCAACATCGTAATTGGCAAATAAATCAGCCTTTATTTGATGGTAGAGGAAGGTGGAAAGAACTGTCTGAAAAAGAGTTGTCTTTAATAGAAAATATTGCCGGGCCATTGCTTATAGAGTTAGCTTATATAAAAGAGAAATCACAATCGGCAGATCCCAAGGTAGATTGATTTTTACTTATATATAGGGTATTGGTTTGGGATCCAACCAGTCAATCAACACACGTCGAATTTCATTCGCAAAAAAGAAATTACCAGCCGGTGAATAATGGCCAATGTAGAATTGCGCCAGGTATGCATCCACATCCAATTTGGAATTATTAAAATCGGCCAGATGATTATCCCGCAGATCAAGAAAAGGAAACGGTTTGGTTTTTAGAAAATCAATAAATGACTGATCCCAGCGCGGCTCACCTAAAAGATCTCGTCTCACCGTATGTGTATCATGAGAGAGGACCACCAATAATTTTTTGCCTGTTTCCTTACAGAATGCTTCAGTCCAATTGATGATGTTTTCGGTGGCATACAAAGCAGCCGTTGCATGCGCCAGTTGAGTACTTTCAATCAGGTCGTCACCCGATTGGGCTAAGCCAAAACTGACCGGTACCAGATCAGCATCAATGTT
>JABSQK010000095.1 GCA_013215875.1 Lentisphaeria bacterium | reverse complement strand
TGTGGTATGGGCGAGCAAACATCCGCAAACCTCTTTAAACCATTCTTCACAACGAAATTGAAAGAAAATGGCAAAGGGCTAGGGCTTTTTGTCGTAAACCAGATTATCGAGAACCATGATGCCTCTGTTTATGTCAGTAGTGAAAAAGGGCAGGGGACACGCATCTGTATTTATTTTCCGCTCGACAAAAAAATTGAAGTTGGGCAACTACCAAAAGAAAACTAAGTTCTTATTTGGCAGTCCTTACGACTCGCCATTCAAGTAGCCGAGACACATCTATCCAGCCTTACAGTACAAAAGCATTGGGATCTTCGACAAGTTCCTCGTCTCTCTTCAGCTCGCCGGGCATGGCATTTTTCGGACGCAAGCCGGAAATCATTAATCCTGGAGTATCCCTCGCCTGACCTGTTAATTGATGATTCTCTGGGTGCCGGTATCCCACACGAACCAGGCGGCGCATCACATTTGTTTGATTGATGTAAGACCCGTGAATTGTATTGATGTTGAAACAAACAACGTCGCCTGCTTTTGCCGGAACCGCAGTCGTTGCTTCGATGGGGTGCTCCGACACGCGCAGGTGTGGAGTACAGCCATCGCCATTATCATAGCGTCTAACATGTTCGAGATAGCCATTTTTATGAGAGCCGTCTATAAAGCGTATTTCGCCATTTTCATGGCGCGTATCATCAAGATGAATCAGCATATCAACAAAGCGGTCATCCTCGTGTTCGTAAAATGCCATGTCTTGGTGCAAGGGAAACGGATGGCCTGTCGACGGTGGTTTGATATGCAAAGTGGAGTGATGAAATTCAACAATCTCGCCAAGTAATCCACGCATTATATTAGTTACATTATCACCTGTGATTGCCTGCTGAAAAGCCCTGCTATAGGTTTCTAAATTATGTAGATGAACCAGTTTCGAGGCCTTGTCTGTCTCAGGATCCATCACAGCTTCGCGCCATGGGCCATTCCAGCCCATATTTGTTACAGCCCAGTTATCCAATATAAAATCGAGTTCGTCCTGGAGGCTTTTGGTTTCCTCCGCGGGAAAAACATTTTGTATATGAACATAGCCATTCGTATGAAAAAAGTCGATTTGTTCCTTGCTGATCATTGGGCGAATTCTCCAATTCTTTAGTTTTATAAGTTAAAAAGTTGGTTCATATATTGCATAAATCAATCTTTTACAGTAAGGATCTAATTTTTTGTATCAGGGCGATGGTGGCTAGTAGGCCTCTTTCTTCCATGCTTGTGAGCCCTGAGCTCACCAAGCACCTGGTGTTTATTCGCCTGTATAATTTAAGGCGATGAGGCAAAACATTAGAATGCCTGTCTTTAAGGCTTCTTCATTGAAATCGAATTGTGGTGTATGCAGTTTTGGCCAGTCTTCGCCAAGTCCCAGCCAAAACATTGCGCCTTCACGGTCATTGAGATAAAATGAAAAATCTTCCGAGACCATAGCAGGGGCAGGGGCCAATTCCCAGTCCTGGCCAAATTCATCACAAACCTCAGCAAGATAATCGATCGCTTTTTCAGAGCAAACCATCGGCCGCCAATAGGCTCTCTCGTAATCCAAGCTAACAGTAATGCCATCCTCGCCATCCAGCTCTTCGGCAATATTCTGGAGAGCATCTTGAATCGGTCCTGCCAAGTCTGAATCCAAATAACGCGTTGTTCCTTCGATGCTCGCTATTTCAGGAATAACATTGTTCGCATCGCCGGCATTGAATACACTTATCGAAACAATGCTGCCGCTTTCCTTATCGAGCTTATCGTTAAGTTCCTGCAGTTTTTGAACGCCTTTTGCTGCCAGCGGTATCGGATTTTTATTTCCTTCTGGTTGAGCAGCGTGGCCGCCTTTGCCATGGAATGTCAATTTATAAAATCCGGCTGCAGCAAAGAATGCACCCGGGCGCGATGAAATTTTATTTACCGGGAGTCCTGGCCAGCCATGCAATGCAAAGGCAGCTTCTGCTCCGTCGCAGGCGCCTGCTTCGATAAGTTTTTCGCCGCCGGCAACCATTTCTTCCGCAGGCTGAAAAACAAAGCGAATATTTACATCAAGGGTTTCCTGCAATTGCTCCAGTATCTTTGCCGCGCCAATCAAAATGCTCGTATGAGCATCGTGCCCGCACGCATGCATCATCCCGGGTATGGTCGATGCATAGTCTTTGCCCGTCTCCTCTGCAATCGGCAGAGCATCCATATCCGCTCGAAGTACAATCAATTTTTCATGGCCGTTATTTAACTCAGCAATTAAATCCGTATCCATGAGCTTTTCTTTAATATCCAGGCTCGTTCCGGATAAGGCGCTAAAGACTTTCTCGCGCGTTTTGTATTCATCGAAATGAATTTCCGGTTCACGGTGAATACCCCTACGTATCTCTATGATCTCTGGAAGTATGGCATCCACCATCTCATTCAATTGCTCTATCGATGTCTTCATCACAGTTCCTCTTTAAAGCGGATTTCCACAGAATTTCCATGGGCATCAAGCTCTTCTATTTTGGCAAATTGCTTGATTGCTTCGCGTTCTTTTGTTAGAGCTTCTTGTGAATATTCGACCATGCTAATACGGCGGCAGAATTGATCCACTGTCAAACCATTAAAATAACGCGCTGCCCCACCCGTTGGTAAAACATGACTTGGGCCAGCAACAAAATCGCCAACCGGCTCGGGAGTATAATTGCCCAGGAAAATAGCGCCGGCACAACGGATCTCATTCGCCAAGGCCCGGGCATCAGTAGTCATTATTTCTAAATGTTCTGGGGCATAGGCATTGGTCACATCGACCGCCTGTGACAAATCCTGCACACGAATTAAATAAATTCCATTGTCGAGAACTTTTTGAATTAAGTCTTTGCGTAACAGTTCTGCACTTTGTTTGCTCAGCTCGTCTTGTACAGATTTGATCATGTCATCTTCAGTAGTTACTAATACGGCCTGCTCCATTCCAGAACCATGTTCTGCCTGGGCGAGCATATCTGCAGCGATAAATGCCGGGTCTGCACTACTATCCGCAATGATCAAAACTTCGCTTGGACCTGCCACCAGGTCGAGGGCAACATGTCCGTAAACATGGCGCTTTGCTGCTGTGACATAGGCATTGCCTGGGCCAACAATCTTATCCACTTTCTTAATCGTTTCTGTCCCATAGGCCATCGCACCAATTGCATAGACACCGCCCAATCGGTAAATCTCTGTTGCACCAGCAATCGTCGCAGCATAAACAATCGCCGGGTTAATTTCGCCCGAAGAAGATGCCGGACTAACAATGACAATCTCTTCTACACCGGCAACCTGGGCCATGGTAATTGTATGAAGCACTGTCGAAACCAATGGCGCCGCGCCGCCTGGGATGTAGGCTGCAATGCGTTGCAAGGGTACAAAACGCTCACCAAGTTCAACACCATCACGTGGATTAAATGACCAGTCTTTTGGCAGGCGTTCTTTTGAAAAGCGAGACACGTTTGCGTGCGCAAGTTTGATCGCCGTCTTCACATCATCCCCAACTGCGGCAGACGCCTGTGCAATATCGGCTTCACTATACAAAAAGGTTTCGGCACTTAGCTTTGCCTGATCAAACTTTTCTGCATATCGGATAACTGCCGCATCCCCATTCGCCTGGATGTCCTTGAGGATCTCCGCAACGGACTGGCTAATGTCGTCTGGAAATGCCGTTCGCTGATTCAAGGAATCAATCGCGCCATCAAAGTCATCGTCTCTGTAATCTAAAATTTTCATTCCGCTCCAAATATTAAATACTATGTTTACTCTGCTGGCGGTGCATCCATTATGGCGACATCCCATTCATCGCCTTTATCCACTGCACACGCTGCCGTGATTGGGCGCTCAAGGTCGGCAAAAACGCCTTTGCCAATGATATACTCACAGGCTTCAGCAGCATCCGCCACATCAAAATCACTGTCCACATAATCACCCGGGCTATTGTGATTATAGGTCGCCACATAAAACGCCTGGCCAGCTTCCAACTCAAATTCTTTTACCAGCAATGCATCATGGCGAACAATACCCAATACGCCTTTGCCAGTTTTGCGATCAACCATTGCCGAAATACGCGGGGTATTCAGGTGGTCGTGCTCATAGTCCATGCCATGTAATACGAGCGTTGTTGCATCCATCATGCTTTGCCCCGCATCAATTTTATTTGCCAGGTGATCTGTCTGGGTGCCATTGCTAAGAATTGCGATATCGCCGCAGAGACGCGCACAATTGTAGGCGATATAGGGGCTTTTATTAATATCGTCTTCAAAGCCCGCCTTGGGCATAATTGCTACAGCATTTTCCATTACCCGGGCTTCGCGGTTGGGAAATGAGTTACTCGAGACACGATACATCACACAAAGCTGTCCAGCTTTATTTTTTCCGACTGAAACAATACGTCCTACATACATAAATTTAATCTCCAAATCTGTTGGCTGACTATAGGATATTTTAGTTTGAAGGCAAGAAGAAGAGGCTGCTCTTTAAAGCAAAAACTCGCGCTATATTCGTTTAATGGCCGCAGCCGGGTCCGCAACTATGGCCGGCATCCTTACGTGACATCGCTGGCGTATAACCTGTCTGGGATTTTGTGCCTGCGATCACACCGCCATTCAATAAGCGTTTAACAGGCACATCTCCGGATGTTTCACCCAGCTGTATACCGGCACATTCACAAAGCTCCTGCCAGTTTGCCAATTTATCACTAATCGGGTGCTGCACTTCAATGGTTTGCCCATTTTCGTCACAATGATAATCATAAAATGCCATAATATTAATTCCTTAAATCACTCGATTGAGAGCCAACAATAGCCCCAAACATCTTGAATAGCAAATACTAACAGATTGTCACTTGAGCTCTTTACTTTACTTTTCCAAAAAATACAACTTGAAAAGCCCATTTGCCCTTTTATTTTGGATGTTCGGAATATGAAATTAGAAACTAACAAGAACAACACAAACATAGGGAGTACACATGTCTAATAGAGGTGTTGCTTACATTGAGCCAGGGAAAGTCGAAATTCAGAATATGGCTGATCCCGTATTGGCATTGGGTGATCGCAAATGCGAACACGGAGTTATACTAAAAATCGTCGCAACAAATATTTGCGGAAGTGACCAGCACATGGTGCGCGGTCGTACAACTGCTCCTCAGGGCCTTATTTTGGGTCATGAAATTACCGGTGAAGTTGTCGAATGCGGATCGGATGTTGAGTTTGTTTCAAATGGTGACATTTGTTCTGTTCCTTTTAACATTGCTTGCGGCCGTTGTCGTAACTGCAAAGAAGGTAAAACTGGTATTTGCTTAAATGTAAATGCAGGTCGTGCCGGTGCAGCATATGGTTATGTTGATATGGGCGGATGGATCGGTGGACAAGCCGAATACGTCATGGTCCCTTATGCAGATTTCAACCTGTTGAAGTTTCCTGATGCCGCACAAGCGATGTCAAAAATTAAAGATTTAACCCTGTTGTCGGATATTTTCCCAACAGGATTCCATGGTGCCGTTACTGCTGGAACAGGCCCAGGTAGCACAGTTTATATTGCTGGTGCTGGCCCGGTTGGTCTTGCAAGCGCTGCATCTGCACAACTTCTTGGTGCTGCATGTGTAATCGTTGGCGACATGATTCCTGAGCGTCTCGAACAGGCTCGCAGCTTTGGTTGCGAAACGATCGACCTGCGTCAAGACGGTAGCATTGGTGATAAGATTGCCGATATCGTCGGTGTTCCTGAAGTTGATTGCGGTGTAGACTGTGTTGGTTTCGAAGCGCGTGGTCATGGTTCCGATGCTGGAACTGAGCATCCTGCAACCGTATTGAATACGATGATGGAAGTGACTCGCGCCGGTGGTGCTGTTGGTATTCCAGGACTTTACGTTACTGGCGATCCAGGTGCGGCTACAGAAGAAGCTAAGATTGGTCAGCTCGGTATTCGTATCGGACTTGGCTGGGCTAAGTCTCATACTCTTACTACGGGTCAATGCCCTGTTATGAAGTACAATTACAATCTTATGCAGGCAATTCTGTATGACAAGATTAAAATTGCTGAAGCAGTTAACGTACAAGTTATCAGCTTAGATGCAGCGCCTAAAGGCTATGCAGACTTCGATGGTGGCCAATCAGTAAAATATGTAATCGACCCACACTCAATGATTGCATAAGAAATAAACGAATTCTTAAAGCCTTCCTTTTCACAGGGGAAGGCTTTTTTTGTTTAAACATCCATCGTAAACAAAATGAAAAATGCTACTGTCAACATAAATTAAAGAAGAGCATGCAGGAAAACGACGATAGTTTAAT
>JABSQK010000094.1 GCA_013215875.1 Lentisphaeria bacterium | reverse complement strand
TACACTTTTATCGACGTACTGTCTGTCTTGCAGGACTGACATTACCGATAGATCCGCTCTCGCTCACGCTTAAGCAAGTATGCCCGGTTGCCTTTTTTATACAGCTGGCATTAGCTGTGACATAGAAAAGCTACTCTGCCTGTCTCTCTTCCTCTACCTGCGGGCAGTTCAGGAATGCTATTCCTTAGGTGTTGATCTTGACAAAACTCATTGGCCTTTGCGAGCCGCCGAATTCCGAATTCACCGAAGTGTTCGGAATTAAACCGTTTTCGCCTCTCTACCGGGACCGTCTTTGCATTTTTACATATGGCGGGATTAGTCGGCTACGAACCGACACCTTCAGATTAATAATCTAACGCTCTCATTGAGCTATAGTCCAAACCTGCAAGATGTGCGGTCCCAATCGCTCCATACCCTTTTGGGGCACAGAATACCATACACCTTATACCTTTCTCCTAGCGGGATACTGAGTGGTTTTCAACGATCGTGTCCCGAAGGCCACTTTCATATCAACTGGAAAAACGCAGTTGCTTACAAAGCTCTCACATTAATCCTGCCCTTTGTTTCATAACTTTAAGTAATTTGTGTGACTCAGTGCTCGGCTACTAACCGTTAGACGAAGCTCACCGTTGGCCAACTTCTTTGTCTTACCTTCAAGTATTGTTCCGGGAGGCCCGGAACCTAGCTAGGCTAGGAAACTCGGCTTGCATAAATGGCCACAACGATGATTCCGAAGAATCATAATCCTGACGCGGACTTGCAGGAAGATCCGCTTTTGCCTTATCACTAAGACTTATCTCATGGATGTTATGCCACCCAAATTTAAAATTTTAAAGATCGCTGTTAACCTGTTAATTTTTCAGGTTAAATTTGAATTCTGTTTACGGGGAGGAATTGAAGTTCTTTCAGTGCTGTATAAAAAAAAGTAATTAAAAGGATTTATCTTTACTGAAATCGATTTTTTTGATATTCTTTTTTACTTTTTTGGTGAGACTACCAAGAGCATCGCCACCTTTCTTTTTGAAGCTATCGGGGTGTATTGGCAGTGGTGCAAGCAGCTTTGCGAGCTTGCTTGTGAGTCGCATTTTGGTGTTTATGGCCCAGCCGGAAGACTCAAGGATGGTGCTAAGATTGCGCGTGTTCAGTTTATACATGGCAATAATCATGACCGGAATAAAGAGAATTCCCAGTCCGCATGAAATGGCCGAAATAATATGTACTGTTTCGAATTCCTTGAATGTTTTTGCAATAAAGGCAAATGTGGATCCAATAGCAGCAAAGGCCAGACTACCCGACATGATAAGGCCGGCTGGATTTATGGGTGCCTTTGCTGGGGCTTTTCCATTTGCACCGCTGGCAACACTTTTTTCAATATTCGTAATTGAACTTTGAAATGACTTTTCCAATGTCTTTTCAGTGCTTGAGGTAATTTTGCTGATACCCGAGCTGAAGAGCTTGGCAATTTTCTTAAATGGAGCAATCATTGCTTCGACCAGGCTTACGGGGTTTTCAATAACCTTTAGTACTTTGGTGTCCCACTGTTTTCCTTCGATATCGTAGAGAGTGCCGCGTTTGTTAATGCCAAGATTGCCAAGACGCTGGGATGTGACCGGGGTGACAATGTAAAACGTATCTTTTGGGTCTGCAGCGGATACTTCTGAATACATCAGATAGATACCGGAATGTTCGGATTCTTTCGCGTGTTTGTTTACATCGATAACAGGAATATTGAAATTGAATATGCGTCCATCGATAACTAGGCGGCCTGCTTCAAACATGGCGCGCGATTCCGGGTCGTACATTTCAGGAAAACTGACAAAGTTATTACAAATATCGATAATATTCTTCTGGATAAGCAGGAGCTTTTCGAGTTCCTGCAAACCCTCTAATGCAACACCATTTTTCAGGTCTTGCACAATGAGTTCATGCATCTCGGTAGCTAGGTCATCTTCGATGTACTGTTTGAGTTTTTCCAGGCCAAGGCATTCCAGCTCGGAACCATTTTTTG
>JABSQK010000093.1 GCA_013215875.1 Lentisphaeria bacterium | reverse complement strand
CTTGAATAAATTTGATCATCATTTCCCGGTGTTTAAATTGTGAAAGCTCACGGCGAATCATTCCCGGTACCCAGTTCTTGAGAATGGATGCCTTTCCTGGAACTGCTGCAGTTTGGCCCGGATCCAATATAAAAACATCCGGCATTGTATCATCGACTTCCATATTTCCTGAAAAAAGTGCGATTGGAAAAATCTCTAATTCATTATTTTTTTGAATAAGTTCTATTTCCTGTCGGATAAAGGTCTCGCTCCATACTGGCCATGCAGCTGTAAGGTAGGCAATTTTACTCATCTCGGTATGGCGGGATTTGTTTGTCGAAATAATCGCTCAAGAAGTGTTTAATTTTTTCATCCGGCAGATCCAGGATATGTTTGCGATTTCTCTGCCAGTCTTTTTTGTTGACAGTTCTATCGAATAATACCGCATCGTTATCGACAATGTAGAGTGTGCCAGCAGGGTCCATTATGAAATTGCCAATTTTCATATCTTCATGCACAATGCCCAGTCGATACATCTGTCTCAGTAATGAGTTAAATTTATTGGCAATGGTGATTTGTTCTTGCTCTGAGGAATTTTGTAAAACCTTTCCGGGATTTTTTCCCTCGATAAATTCGCTAATGATGAACGCTTTTGAATCTTTGTGCACCCAGGCCAAACTTTCTGGCACATTTATACCATAGAATTTTAAACGGTTTGCATAAATCCAGGAACGATAGTCGGAAGCAAAAGGTCCCCAGGGGCCCGGATTGCGAAACTCCTTAATGAGATATTTTGTGTCCTGATATGGCACTTGAGCGACTCGGCGCTTTTTCCCGCTTTTTATATAATCGCTTTCTTTGAGTGCTTCGTACTGCTCAACGACTGCAGTCATTGCATCTGCAGTTACTGTTTTGTGATGAATAATTTTTAATGATGCAGATTTAGCTTTAGAACAGATCTCCGAATTATCTAGAAGCATGGGTTTATAACGCTTCCATTTTTTATTCAATGCTTCTTTATTTTCCGGAGAGTCCATGAATTAACCCAGGATTTTAAGTATGTCATCAGAGAGTAGTTCGGCGCGCCAACCATTCATTAGTTTGCTGCTTTCAAAATTACGAGTGCGAATAAGGATGCTTATTTCTTTACGAGTGGCAATGAGGTTTGGCTCGATACCCGTTTCGGCTGAGCTGGCATTGACAATTTTATCGATCCCAGTATATAAAACTTCTTCTTCTTGATTCGGGCGCCTGTTGCTGGCGCGCTCAAGCCAGTCATCCTTATCGATATGATTTATTTTGTCCATGGCAATTTTTAATGATTGCATGGCAGCATCAGTATTGATTTCTGCGGGCAGCTTGACAGTCTCAAATTTACTGTGATTTAGGTCCATTAACAGTTCATCGCTCAATGCCCAGCGCACGGGGATATTTTTTGTTCTGGCAATTTCATCGCGCCATTCTACTAGAAACTTTAGATTTGTAAGCTTTTCTCGGCTGAGTTTTCCAGCCCCTTTAATTTTAGCAGGATTGAGGCGCTGGGAATAGCTGTTGTTGATAAAATCGACACGAATTTGTTCTGATTCCTCAAGTGACCACTCATAAAATCCTTTTTCAGAAAGCGTCTCTTTCAAGAAATGGAATGTTTCGAAGAGATAGCGTACTTCATTGGCTGCATACTCTATTTGGCTGTCTTTCAGGGGGCGCTGCATCCAGTTTGACTTTTGCTGGCTTTTGCTCACGATTACACCCAGGGAGAGTTCGACGAGTTTGGAATAGCCAATCATATAGCCAAAGCCAAGAAATGATGCGGCAATTTGGGTATCGTAAATGGTACTGGGGAAAATGCCCATTAGATCGAGAGTTTCAAGATCCTGCGAGCAAGAATGAAAAATTTTGAGAGAGTCGTCATCCATAAGCCCTTTAAGTAGTTGATGATTTTCGATGGCGATTAAATCAACAAGGACCGGGTTCTCTTGCTGGAATGCGATTTGCAAGAGAGAGACTATTGGCTGATAGGTGTTTCTGCGCATGAACTCAAGGTCCATGGCACAGATTGAGGAAGACATGTTTTCTTTTATCAGCGCCTGCAGTTTATCATCCTGTTGGATAAACTGCACGGTAATTAGTCTTCGCCCATTTCGTAGTAAAGTTTACCCTCAGCAATTTCACGTAAGGCTATATCAAGATATTTTGTGCGATCTTCACGATCGATATTTACCATAGGGTTTGCACCGCGGGCCAATTCCTTGGCGCGCTGAGAAGCAATTGTCACCAAGATGGGTTTATCGGGTATTACCTGACAAGCTAGATAAAGACTTTTAGTATCCAAGAGGACCTCCATAGATCATTTTTACATTTATTTTTAAGGCCACTACTATGTGTTTTTTCAGGTAAAATACAAGGGAAGATATGGAATATCCAAGAGCTCTGGCACTTATATGATTTAGCTTTTGTGCTTCCTGCTGATAATGTGCATGACCAGGGTTTCGATAAGGGTGCGTTTTGAGGCTGTAGAGGAAACCATGGATTTGTCCACCAGGGCGATAAGTTCGATGGCTTCGCGCAAATCATAGGGGCTGTAATTTTGTGCTTTATCTGCAAGATTCTTTAAGGACCAGGCACTTTCGCTGAAAGCGATGTTGCCGGCGAGCATTTCCTTTTGTTCAGGACTGGCTGATTGCAGGGCAGTTTCCAATTGACTCCCGGTCTTAGCGGCACATACATGCAGGGCAATTTTAATATGCAGAAGTTTGCGGAAATAATTGGCCGTCATGCGTATGAGTCGTATGGAGTCGCTATCGGTATTTTTGCTATTGCTCATGGTTTGTGCCAGGGAATCCATCGCTTGTTTCAGATTGCGATTTCCCAATGCTTCATTGAGGGCATAAAATACCGCTTCGCGATTTCCACTGCAAACTGCTTTTACATCCTCCAAGCTCGGTGAATCGCCAGCATAACAGCAAATCTTTTCCATCTCAGGAGCTATACGCCCGGTATCGACGCCAATTGCATCGATAAGATACTCGATGGAGGCTTGAGTTAATTCCAGATTTTTTCTCGATGCTTCATCCCGCATGAGCTTATTTACTTCCTGGCGCCACTTGAAGCTGTTTAACTCAGGCTTTTTATGTTCGATGATTTTACCGGATTCTTTGATTGCTTTATACAGTTGTTTGCGTTTGTCAATTGTTGTGGAATTGATAAGCAAGTTTACATCATCGGGAAAGTTTGAAATACTGTTGCTGAGCTCCAGGATTAAGTCTTGCAATTTGCTGAGGCTTTTTTGCGACTTTGTGGCTTCGGATTCAAATGCACTCAGGTCATTCAGCCAAATGGTTTTTGCATCACCAAAAAAGGAGGGGGTTTGGATGGAACTTAATACCTCGCGTAAAATTGCTTCGCAATTCTGCTGGTCACTTTCGCTGTAGCTTTCAATACTGAATTCGTCAGCAGACGGGCCGGCAATCTTTGTTAGTTGCTCTTTTGTAGCTTCGCTGATTAAGGCGTGATTATTACCACAGATTAGTAGGATGTGTCCCATTTCTCATCTTTCTATTATTCACTTAAAGCCTTCGCCTTTCTCATGCACATCTTGTATTTTTTCTTTTCGCCAAGGGTCATGAAACCAGCCCCCATAGCTCTGTAATCCAGCTTGTCGTAATCACCATATTTGCCGGCACTTTTAAACCATTTGAGCATTTCTCTATATATGGGTTTGGATTCTGACAGGGAAAGAGGCAGTGCCTTATCCTGATACTCGTAGGCGATAAATCGTTCACAATGGAACATCTTTTCGTTATAATAGGCTTCCTGTTCAGGATAAGTATCTCTAAACTCTCTCAATGTATCTATCGCACCGCGGAAATTTCTGTCAACAATTAACCGTTCAATTCCCTTCTTGTCTTTTTCATAAGGACTTTCGACAAAATAACGTTGATAGCCTTCAAATGCCAGCCATAAGACGAGAACAAGTAAGCAGAGGTTGATGCCTGTTCGTATAAATTTTCCCATTTTTCTCTCCGTTTAGCTTACACTAAAAGGACACTGGCACTATTTCAAGTTAGGATTCAAAAAATGGATTGAGTTTATTCATGGGTTCCCGAGCAATTCTTCCCAGCATTTTTGGCGAATAGAGCGCTCCTTGTAGTGGTCACTTTGTGAGCAACTTAGGGGATTATCAAATGTTGAAATTTGATCCACTGTTTGTAGCTTGTTGCCCGGGTTCCAGTCCAAGGGGGCTTCATGATCCGGATTGTGATTCCAGGTCGCTGCAGTATTTGGGCTTTGCCTGTTAAACAGGAATTTTATCATATGGCGGCTTACATCTGACGTATTTGCTGCCGTACCATGCCATAAGTCATAATGGGTTATGGCTAATGTGCCCGCTTTTACTGTAATGGGAACTTGCCCTCTGATATTGGTGTAATGACTCATGCGGTCTGTGGGACAATTGCGGAAGTGGGTACCTGGCACGATGACTGTAGGTCCCATGTCTGGACGTATGTCACGCGGGTAGTAGAGCCCAAGACAGCGATCGATGCTCTTATTTCGCCTGTTTCGCCCATCTTGATGCCAATTCATATAAGGGCTGTGTGGTGGTTTACAATGCCAGTGACGGTGGCCATTTAACTGGTAATCAAGCCCAAGCAGGCTGATCATTGCACCTTGTGTTTGAGTGGAATTGACCACGTCTTGGAGCTCTTCAATCTCACTTAGTATTGCATCACCCGGATTGTGGTCCAATTGATCGAGCTTATCGGCAATTGTTTCGTTGAGACCCTCAGGCAGATCCAGTTCGATTAAATGATAGCCATTGCAAATGAACTTCGCAACGTCGTTATCAGTCAACAAATCTGCGGTTTTTATAGAAGCTAAGTTATTCACTCGGCTGTTTCCAATTTTTGTAAGATGAATTCATAGCCCAGCATATCGATTTCTTCATCATCGAATGGTGCCTGGAAATTTGGGAATTGAACGATGTGCCAGCCATCGCATACTGCGTCATGTACAGTGCTGTATGGCCAGTCCAATTTCTCAGCAATTATTTCTGGCTCTTGGCCGGGTACAGGCTCAATTAGGGTGAATCCCAAGATTTTTGAAAAGACATTTGCAGTTTGTGAATGCAGATAAAGAAGTCGCTGTTTTGCAGACATAATCAGTCCTTAATTTTGCAGTAAAGTAACTGGAATAAGTGCTGTGTCGAGTGATCTGAAGATTAAAAACACTTTTTTAAGCGATATGGTATTCCGGATCTTCGATGGTTACTTCGATAATCGCTTCTGCTTTATTGAGGATTTTTTGACAATCCTTGGATAAGTGCATGAGCTTGACTGTTTTTCCTAAATCCCGGTATTTTGCGCATATCCCATTAATCGCCTCAAGCGCTGAATGATCATATACCCGGCAATTTTTAAATTCGATTATGATTGATTCCGGATCATCTGCAATACTGAAGATCTCCTTGAATGAGGTAACAGCAGCAAAAAATAATGGGCCATTTAATTCGTAGATTTTTACGCCATTTTCCATACGGATATCTGCTTGGATACGCTGGGATTTTTTCCAGGCAAATACCAGCGCGGAGATCACGATACCGGCTGCAACTGCAATTGCCAAATCGAAGAGTACGGTGATAACAGATACAGCGATAATGACGAAAAAATCGCTTTTGGGAATTTTGTTCCACAGACGGAGACTTGTCCATTCGAATGTTGCTATGACAACAATGAACATCACACCAATCAATGCAGCTACAGGAATCATACCAATGCATTTCCATAAGGGTGGAAATATAATGAATGCCAGGAGAAATACTGCAGCAGATAAACCGGAGAGACGATGGCGTCCGCCAGAGCGAATATTAATCATCGATTGGCCAATCATCGCACAGCCACCCATACTGCCAAAAAAGCCACATACCGTATTGGCGATTCCCTGACCAATACATTCACGGTTGCTGTTACCTTCTGTATCTGTTAACTCATCAATGAGCGTCAGTGTCATGAGTGATTCGATAAGGCCAATCGCGGCCAGGGTAACGCTTAAACCGATGATTATCCCCAGGCTTTTTATGTTAAACGGAATAGCGGGGATGGCAAAACGACCTGCAGTACGGCCATCAGTTTTCTCTTTCAACTCGATATTACTCGCGGCAATCTCATGAGCACGACTGTTAACAGCAGAAAATACCAAGGCCTGTTTTTCGCTTTCGAATAAGTCTGATTTTTGAGATTTTTCCAGTGCAACAGCCTTTTGCAGATCGACGGATTCGCTAACGGTAATTGATTTTAAAGGGGTAAATTGAACAATGAGGGTAACTGCAACAATGGCAACTAGGGTGCCCGGCACCGCTTTAGTTAATTTGGGGAAGAAGTGAATAATGCCCATTGTAAGAGCAATTAAAACAATCGTGATAATCATAGCACTACTGCTCATCCAGTTAGCGGTAATTTCAAAATGTTGTGATGTTTCATTGAAGAAGACTTTATGGTTTTCTTTCAATTGTCCGAACTGTGCCAGGCCGATGACGATAGCAAGTCCATTGACAAAACCCAGCATTACGGGGTGGGGCAGTAAACGTATAAACTTACCAATCTTAAATAAACCACAGACGATTTGTATGACACCACAGAGTACAACAGCAGCAAAAAGGTATTCGATACCATAAAGCACAACAAATGCAGTCATTACAACTGCCATTGCACCCGTAGCTCCAGAGATCATTCCCGGGCGTCCACCAATAAGTGAGGTAATAAAGCCCACGAAGAATGCGGCCCACAGACCCACGAGAGGATCGACACCTGCAACAAAGGCAAATGCGACTGCTTCGGGTACAAGGGCCAGGGCGACAGTCAGGCCGGAGAGAAGTTCATTTTTTAAATTAATATCGCGTTTAATTAATAGGTCTATCATTTTATCCTCAGTATAACTGTATGAATACTTACTACATTAATAACTTTTTATCTTTAAAATACGGTAGGTAATACACAATGGAAGGGAATTTTTAATGCCTCGAAACTACTGTGAAAACTTTTAAGAGCTCAATAGTAGATCTATTGAGGCAGCTGTCAATATTTGGCATTAATGAATAGCAAAGATTTTATTATGTGTAGGAGTAAAACACAAATCAGCAGCATTTGTTAGACCTAACAAATGCTGCTGTACATAATGAAGACGATCTCTCAGTCTTCTGGTTTTTCGCCTGGATCAGCCATTTTAACAATACGTGGTTGGAATTTTCCTTCCACAGAAAGCAAATCAGTCTGTGCAGCCATGACTTCATCGATATTCTTATAGACCATTGGCACTTCATCGATACCCGCAGAAATCAATGTTACATTGCGTTCCTGCAAGTATTTATTCGCCTGGTGCCAGGTGAACGAATTTTTCGCTTGTGTACGGCTCATAAGACGTCCTGCACCGTGAGCTGCAGATTTCAAAGACGATTCCAAGCCTTTACCCTTTACAAGGTATGCTGGATCAGCCATGGACCCTGGAATAATTCCCAGTTCGCCTTCACCGGCAGGAGTCGCACCTTTACGATGCACATACAATTCTTTTCCGAAGTGTGTTTCCTTCCACGCAAAGTTATGGTGGTTTTCCACTGAGAAAAGCACATCCGCCTTCAGTGCCTTGGCAATATGCTTGTGAATACATGCATGGTTAGCAGCAGCATAGTCGCCCATAAGGTTCATAGCCGCCCAGTATTCCTGACCATCTGCTGTATCCATATCCAACCAGGCCAGATTGATCAATTGCTTTGGCAGATAGCTGTGTTTTTCTTTAGCCAGCTTACTGTAAAATTGACAAACCTGGGCGCCTGCTCCACGCGACCCTGAATGGCTCATAAGTGCCAGGTACTCGCCGGCATCAAGGCCATACTTATCTTCAGTGATACTGAATACACCGTATTCCACAAAGTGGTTTCCAGATCCGCTTGATCCCAATTGGCGCCACGCTTTATCTTTCATGCGCTTTGTCGTATCAGTTACAGACCAGTCCTGGTCAAGTACATCGTGCATACGTGGGTTCTCAAATTCAGATCCCATACCAAAACGCGTTTCGTTGT
This sequence comes from Lentisphaeria bacterium, assembly GCA_013215875.1. Taxonomy (GTDB): domain Bacteria; phylum Verrucomicrobiota; class Lentisphaeria; order JABSQK01; family JABSQK01; genus JABSQK01. The sequence continues at coordinate 2,488 of JABSQK010000093.1, read as the reverse complement.
TGAGAATATTGATCAACTTATCTTTTTGACCTTCTAATATAGAAACCGGCATATCGAAAATAGACAATTTCATTCTACAGGCGATATCTACCCCTACGGCATATGGGATGACAGCATTTTCTGTTGCCAATACACCACCGATTGGCAATCCATATCCCAGGTGTGCATCTGGCATTAATGCACCTGCTTCAGCAACTGGCAGATCACATGCATTTTGCATTTGTTCAATTGCCTTCACATCGATATTTGTCCCCCATTGTTCATAAGGTGCACGTTTTTCACGTGGCTTATAGATGATTTCGCTTTCTGCTTCGTGCATGATCAATTTCGCAAAATCGCCATAATTTTCATGCTCAATATATGTTTCCGGAAACTCAGCAATATTTTGAATTGTTTCACGGATTGCAGCTTTCTTGAATTTTTCAGCCGACATCCAGCGAATAGTTTCCAGTGCCTTGTCTAATGCATCCCCATAGATGCCCATGTTTAATAGTTCACGTTTTTTCATTTTCTTCCTTTTTACTGAAAGCGGGAACGAAGCAGGTCTCAGATTCTTTCGCAGCTTCATCTACTATAGCAGTTTTAGTTTTTTAATAAAATGCTATGTTGCTAATAGTTTAGAATTATTCGTGCTAATTGTCCTGTATACTTGAAGCTGTTTCCAAATACGCTATAGTTTTGCACGACAAAAAATGGTGCATATGTCCTGGATTTATATATATATCGCAGTCTTTATTGCTGCTTCTATTACTGCATTTATCACTACGCTTATCTTCAAGAAGCTTTCATGGAAACTTAATTTCTTAGATGTTCCGATGAAAGAGGGGCATAAGTTGCATGAGAAGGCGACTCCCTTGCTAGGCGGGATGGCGATGTTGAGCGCTTGGTTGCTCGTTGCAGGTGGCGGAATTTTTGTTTCGTTTATTGCTCCAGATAGTCTGCCGGAACTCGTGCAGCCCTATATTCAGGGAATAAAAAAGGTCTCAAATCTGTTTATTGTCATTGCCTCCGGTGCGGTTGCTTTGGCAATTATGGGCTTGCTTGATGACAAGAAACCTATGGGCTGGAAAGCCAAACTTTCCCTGCAGTGTTTAATTTGCCTGACCGTTATTTTTCTGGATTCATATCTGCTCGAAAAGCCCAGGATACGCATCACTCTGTTTCATGAACAACCCATTATTACCTGGGTACTCACACTCGGATGGTTTCTTTTTATAATAAATGCATTTAATTTTTTCGACAATATGGATGGTCTTGCTGCAGGATTGGCATTTATTGCGTCACTACTTTTTGCCTCCGTAGCCGCTATGAGGGACCAACACTTTGTCGCATCCCTGGCAGTAACGACAGCGGGTATAAGCCTGGGCTACTATTTTTGGAACAAATACCCCGCTAAAATATTTATGGGCGACTGCGGTAGTCATTTCCTTGGCTATCTATTAGCTGTGCAAGGCACATTGCCCATGTTCTATACGGGAGATTCCGCCACTGTAGCGCCTGTCTTAATACCGCTAATGGTTCTCTCACTGCCTATTTTTGATACCTTTGCCGTTTCCATTATTCGTATTCGGCTCGGTAAAGCAATATGGATAGGCGACCATAATCATATCTCCCATCGTTTCCTCAAAATGGGCATGAGTAAAAAAGTAGCTGTAATGACCGTGCATCTTTTGAGCCTGATTATGGGCCTTAGTGGTGTACTTCTGCTCTTTGCCAAAGACAACTACGCGGTGAGCTTTGTCTTGCTGCAAATCCTGGTTATTATGATTTTAATTTGTGTGCTTCATTCCGTAAAGAATGGTGATAAAAATGGATCTGAATAATCCCTTTGTCGACAATCTTATCAATCAAGCACTTGTAGAAGATCTCGGTGAAATCGGCGATACAACGACTCTCGCGGTTGTTCCTGAAACTGCACAGGTTCAGGCCGACTTTATCAGTCGTGAAAAAGCCTGCATCGCTGGATTGCAAATGATAAGTCTTGTTGCAGATAAATTTTCAGGACTTAAGGGTTACGGTGACGTAAAAGTTACACTTCATATCGCCGATGGGGATCGCGTTGAAAAAGGAGCCTGCATTGCAACGGTCGACGGATCTGCTCGCACGATCATAAGTGCGGAACGGACGATCCTTAACTTTTTACAAAGACTGTCTGCTGTGGCAACTACCGCCAGGACTTACAGCGAAGCACTTGGTGATTCTAAAATAAAACTTCTAGATACCCGCAAAACGATTCCGGGCTATCGCTTTCTGGAAAAATATGCTGTACAATGCGGCGGGGCGGTAAACCACCGACATGGGCTATATGACCAGGTAATGATAAAAGACAATCACCGTGCAATCGCCGGTATGGAAGGTGACGGTGGCATTCGCAGATCAATCGATGCTGCACGGCTAATGTACCCGGATCTGAAAATCGAAATAGAAGTCGATACCCTTGAACAATGTCGTGAAGCCCTGGAGGCAAATGCCGATATCATATTGCTGG
>JABSQK010000092.1 GCA_013215875.1 Lentisphaeria bacterium | reverse complement strand
GTCTTTCAAAGGCATTCCCCTTAACGAACTTATATCCCAAACTTCGCTGCTAGCTAAACTTCCTCCTTCAAATTGAAAGCCACCTCCCACTTGAAGCTTTTTTAAAGGCACCCCTTTGAGCGCACTGATATCTTTGACTTGGGTACCTGTTAAATTTAGTGAAGTCAACGGTATTCCACTAAGTGAGTTTATGTAATTCCAGTTTTTAACTTGGGGATTATTTTTCTTCAGGTTCAATAAACACGATTTAAAATGTTCGTAATCTTTCCAAAAAAATGCAATACCATTACCATTGATCCTTTTCAATGTTTTTATTGACCGAAGAAATTCAATATTCTTAGCTGTCTTTGGTATTTGTAAACTTATCAGTGGCATTCCTTTTAGTGCACTTATATCAGTGACTTGGGTATTCCTCAAATTCAATCCTGTCAGTGGAATTCCCTTGAGTGAACTAATATCATTTAATTTTGAAATAGAAGACAAGTTCAAACTGTTCAAGTTTCCTTTTATTCTCAAATCCTTCCAATCTAATATCTGAGGGTTGTCTTTCTTTAGCTCCAATAGAATAGGCGTTATAAAGTCGTAGTACTTCCAAAAATCCGTCGCAGATTTGGAATTGATGTCTTCCAATGTTTTCATAGATCGCAGGAACTCAATATTCTCTGCAGCTTTTGGTATTTTAAGTCTTATTAATGGCATCCCTTTAAGGATGCTGATGTCACTGATTTCAGTGTTAACAATAAATAATTCTTTTAATGGCATATCTTTTAGGGGGCTGATGTCACTGACCTGGGTATTATTTAAATATAAGTTTTTTAATGGCATTCCCTTTAGAGCATTAATGTCACTGACCTTGGTGTCGTTCAACCACAAGGATTTTAGAGGCAAACCTTTTAGCCCATTGATATCACTCACTGGAGTGTTTGCTAAAATTAGTTTTACTAATGGCATCCCTTTGAGGGGGGTTATATCCTTTACTTGAGTATCACGAAAATTCAGCTCTTGCAACTGCATTCCTTTGAGAGCGCTTATATCCTCTACTTGAGTATTATATAAATCCAGATCTTCAAGGGGCATTCCTTTTAGTGCACTTATATCAGAGACTTGGGTATTACGAAGACCAAGAGATGTTAATGGCATTCCCTTTAGTGCGCTTATATCAGTGACATGAGTCTTACCAAAATTAAGATATTCTAATGGCATGCCTTTTAGCGCACTGATATCTTCTACTTGGGTATCATTCAAATCTAAACTTTTCAACTGCATACCTTTTAGCGTGCTGAGATCACTGATATTGGTATATGATAAATCCAAACTTTTTAATGATATTCCTTTCAGTGCAGTTAAATTTTTAATTTTGAAATCCGGGATAACTCGAGCGTTTATATTGTGGTTCCTCAGGCACAATTCCAAATCCTCGAAAAATATTTTATTGAGAGAGTTCATATCTTTTAATTTACCAATCTTAGATAAATTAATAAAATCCTTATCTCTCGGAAAAGGGTTAGCGAGGTCAACAGTTCTAATGGTAGATGCGCTCCAATCCTTAATCTGTGGGTTATCCTTTTTCAGCTGTATGATTGCTAATTGAAACTGTCTCAATTTCCATTCAGTAATAAGAAAGGGCAAAGCACTTAGAAGCAATACCAGGACAATTGTAATATACCAACGACGTATCGCGGCTTTCAAAGCGCGGTACATCAAGTCCGCAATGCGAATCATGAGTCCTGGCTTGCTGAGATTTTCAGTCATCATTACCCCATATGTAATAAATATTAGAGAAATTATTCTTCAAATTACATAATTAGGACACCCGTTTTTTAATTAGAGTTCCATGGGAATTATCTGAGACTAATGGAGGGCTTGGGAGGGAATGAAATATTTGTTTATCGTGGACGAAAGATTTATTCTTTTTCGTCTTCTTCTTTTGGCAGAAAGCTTTTTACGATTTCTTTGCGCATTAAATTTTGAATATCGTGCGCCCATAAATAAGTAGCTTCACCTTCAAGACCTTTTTTTACTTCAGCGACCAGACCGATATCAATTTCATCGCGTTTAAGTAATTCTTCAATGCGATCTTTTTGATCCTGGGTCATGGGCAGTTCAGCGGCATTATCAGGAATCTCTTCTGCAAATAATTCAGTGGTGGTTTTTTGTTGGACTTCCTTGGCTTTTAATGCTTCCACCCGATTATATAAATCTCCGGCTTTGTCTTTTTCACCACGCAATTCAAGAATTTCGACATAGGTAGTCAATGTTTTTAAAAGTGCAAGAGATTCCTTGTCGAAGGTATTTTCCAAAATTGCCAGGGATTTTTCTATATTGATTAGAGCGTCATCTAATTTATCCTGTTTCGACATAACAACTGCCAGGTAGCGCATACTTGTAGCAGTTCGAGGACCTTCTCCGCCATATTGTTTTTGAGCAGTTTGCACGGCCGTATCAAAACGTGAAAATGCTTCTTCATAATTACTGTCTTCGAGAAACTCTTTTCCCTCTTTCTGCAAGATATCCCATAGACTCATTGATAATATCGTTTTATCTATCATTTCATGAACTCCCTGAATTTTACCATTGGCAAACTATAGTATATGAATATATAGGGTAAAACTATACATACAATCAAAATAAATTTGAAAAACAGGAGCCTGAGTTTATTCCTTTAATATGGATATTCTGAGTCAATCACCCGCAAAGCTGATCCTCTCCGGTGAACACGCAGTGGTCTATGGTTCTCCAGCACTCGCAGTCGCAGTAAATCGCTATGCTAAATGCCGCTGTAATGAGGCTGAGAGCTATCAGATAAAGCTAACGGATCTGGCAATTACCTGTTCGTACTCTGAGCCTGAATTAACGGGGTCTTATCAGGAAATATGCCAGCGACTCGAGCAATTCGAGGCCGGGAAATTACCCATAAGTGATTTAGTGCAATCACCGACCGATATCATTGTCTATACCATCGGACTTCTCAATGATTTAAGCGGGTCACAAACAGCCTTGCAGATTGAGATTAGTTCGACAATTCCGATCTCATGCGGGCTGGGTTCATCTGCAGCAATCGGCCTGGCCGCTCTGAAATCCATTAGCAGTATTCGCAATCTGGATATAACAAATGAACAGCTCTTCGAGCTCAGTCTCAAGATCGAAAAATTGACCCATGGAAATCCGAGCGGGGTGGATAGTTATTTGTGCACCTATGGTGGTGCCGTACGTTTTCAACGACCAATGGATAGTGTCGAACAATCGATCGGAATTCAAAACTTCACCTTGGTGAATACAGGCAAGCCCGAATCAAGTACCGCTGATTCTGTTGAAAACTGTCGCAAATTTGCCGACACAGGTATATGGGATTCGTTTACGGACCTGACAGAACGATTCATCGCAAAACTCAATGGCGGTAGTTCCCTGGATGATTGCTTGGACGAAATAAAAGAAAACCACCAATTACTCATCGACATCGAGGTGGTTCCTCAAAAAGTGCAAGACTTTATTTCAGACATAAGTTTTGCAGGTAACGCGGCGAAAATTTGTGGTGCCGGATCGCTGACGGGAGATGCTGCGGGCATGGTATTGATTGCGGGAAATCAATATGCACTTTTCGACAGCGCCAGCGAATATGGTTACGAGATACTACAGGTGAACACGGACAATGAGGGAACTGTACGATGCGAATAATCGCATCGGCTCCAGGAAAATTAATGCTCATGGGCGAGCATGCTGTTTTACATGGACACTATGCTCTGGTCTGCGCGATAAACAGACGCATCGAGATCATTGCAGAAACGACTGATGAGGATGTGCTTGAAATTGATTCAGATCTTGGTAGCTATTCGAATTCGCTTGAAACTGTAAAAGTAGAAGCCCCCTTTGAATTTATCCTTCAAGCAGTTCATGATCTTTTACCCGACTGCGGAATTAAACTCAAAATTAAGGCGGACTTCGATAGCCAGGTAGGTTTTGGTTCATCGGCTGCAATCAGTGCAGCAATCGTCGCTATTCTGCATCAGATAAAGTATAATGCCGTAGATCCTCACAGGGTATTTACTGATGCACACAAAATAATCCAAGAGGTTCAGGGAAAAGGCTCCGGGGCAGATTTGGCAGCCAGTATTTTTGGTGGCATTATCAAGTACCGCATGGATCCATCTGAGATTTGCCCAATCGATGCAGGTTTTCCCCTGGCTGCTTATTACACAGGGTCTAAGGAAAAGACCATGGATGTGGTAAATATGGTGGAGAAAAACAGACAGGAAGATCCGGAGACTTATGCACAGTACTTTCAATCGATCGACAGCTTTATTGCGGACGCTGAAACTGCACTTATAAAAGGTGACCAGGATGCATTATCTATGGCGCTAATTGGCAATCAATTACTGATGGATGAGATGAAACTGTCCAATGATAAAATTAATGACTTAATCGAATCTGTTTCTAATGACCCGGGTGTATCGGCAGTGAAAATTTCCGGTTCCGGTTTGGGCGATTGCATTATCAGTTGCGGATTGCCGGAAAATGAACATGCCTCACAAATTAAAGATCTATACATCGAATCACAGGGCTTAATGATAAAATGAAAAAAGTATTGTTCGTCTGTTTAGGAAATATCTGTCGCTCACCTTCTGCCGAGGGGATTTTTCAGGGATTGGTCGACCAGGCAAATCTCTCCAAAGAAATAAAAGTGGACTCTGCGGGTACAAGCTCCTGGCATATTGGCGATCCGGCAGATACGCGCATGCGGGCAACTGCAAAGGAGAGGGGCTACGACTTAACCAGTCGGGCACGAAGTTTTGGAAAAAAAGATTTTAAGGACTTCGATTATATTCTGGCCATGGACGAAACAAACTACAAAGACATCGTCAAATTAGCCAGGTCGCCAGAGGATGAAGCGAAGGTGGAATTGATGACCGATTATTGTGAATCACATACAGATACTTATGTGCCAGATCCGTACTACGGTGGTGCGGATGGCTTTCATTATGTAATCGATCTGCTGGAAGATGCCACGTCGTCATTGCTAAAGAAAGTTAAATCAGACATCGATGAAGCTCACTGAAAAAGTCGAAGAAATCCTTGGTGATAGAATCAGCAGTCGTCAGTCCCTCAGCGGCGGCTCCATTGCTAATACTCAATTGATTCGCTGTGAGTCGCAAACCGAATATGTCATAAAGTCGGAAGCATCTGATGGCGACTTTATTAAAGAAGCGAACGGCCTGCGTGAATTGGCAAAAGCAGATGCCATTACCATACCCAATGTAATCCATGCTGAAACCGATTTTCTTATTCTCGACTATATTCAATCTGCCAGCCCCGCGGCCGACTTTATGGCAAACTTCGGCCGCAATTTTGCCCGATTGCACAGGTACCAGGCAGCGGAATTTGGCTTTTATGAAGACAACTTCATTGGCTCTACCGCACAGCAAAATACCCAATGCAGTGACTGGACTGAGTTTTTCTGGGTAAATCGTCTCGAATTCCAGCTCAAGCTGGCTGAAACCAATGGCTATTCCAGCGATGAACTGAGACGCTTGATGGGCCAACTGGAAGCTAATTTAGCCTCAATATTTGCTGGATCTGAGGAAAAACCTGCCTTATTGCATGGGGATTTTTGGAGCGGAAACTTTATATGTGGATCGGATGGACAGGCGGTAATTATAGATCCTGCGGTCTATTATGGGCATCGCGAGGCAGATTTGGCAATGACCCGGCTATTTGGTGGTTTTAACCAGTCGTTTTATGCTGCATATGAGGCTGATTTCCCCTTAACTCCAGGCCATGAACAGCGGGAAAACATCTATAAACTCTACCATATTCTCAACCATTTGAATATTTTCGGCTCAGGCTATTACAGCCAGGCAATAGCACTTCTGCACTCGGCTCTGAGGGCCTGAGTTTTAGTACATAAACAAAGTATTTACGATTTATTATTTATTTGGTTGCAAATCATTTCTGCAGAAGTAAAATAATAGTAGTACAAGAGCGGGAGATCAGCCTCTGGTATTATTTGCATCGGGATCGCGAGATCTTAAATTTTTTAAGTGCAGAGCACGATACTCCTGCTCTTTTTTTATTTTAAACTTCCACTCTAAATTCTTTAACAAAGTTTGTTGTGAATTTCTTTCTTTTTTTGCTGAGTTTGGTCTGTAAAGAAAAACGAGTATAGTTTATTAAGTAGATATTAACATAAAGAGGGTATTATGCGTTCAATGGAAGCAATATATGAAAATGGCCATCTCCAGGCCGGAAATGAACCCTTACCAAATTGCCGAACAAAAGTCATAGTTACTTTTTTAGATGAAGAACTGAAAGACGATGAATTGAGTCCAGAGTGGAAAGCTGAAATAGATCGGAGAATTGCCGATTTGGATAGCGGAAAAACTGAAATGCTTGATGGAGAAGATGTTTTTAAAGATCTGAAAAAGAAGTATCAATGACATTTTCCCTTTCTGAAGGTGCAAGGAAAGATTTAATAGACTCCGAAGAATACTACGATCAGCAATATTTTGGCTTGGGGCTTGAGTTTTTAGACGAAGGTCATGATGTAATAACTCGAATTTGTGAATCTCCTGAAATTTGGCAAATCATTTATAAAGATGTCCGTCGTTGTTATTTTAATCGTTTTCCTTTTCATATAATTT
>JABSQK010000091.1 GCA_013215875.1 Lentisphaeria bacterium | reverse complement strand
GTTGGCGGGCCTCGTTCGGCCAAGCCTTCCACATATTCGGGCTGTAGCAGAAGGCCTGCAGCGGACCTGGCAAGTCACCAAAATTTGGATGCATCCAGAGGGTCAAAACCGGCCGTTCAAGATCACTGTCATTGGGATGGGAGCCATGGATAAGTCGTGAATCGCCGATAACCAGGTCCCCTGCCTTGACGCAGACATTCACTTCATTGGGATGGCTGGCAAATTCAGGCGCTGTCAGGTCCCGTGCCACCCGGAGTTCAGGTGAGTGGGCATCTTCAATCAGTTTATGAAGTGGATGCTCATCAATGTGGGACCTGGGAATGACCTTGAGGCAGCCGTTCTCAGGTGTCGTATCGACAAGGTAATACATGAAGAAGGTCTGTAGAGCGGCTTTTTCATAGCTCAAGGGATGGGCCCAGCCCATCCAGTCGAAGTGCCAGAAGAGTGGGGGACTTTTCGGCGGCTTACTGATCAAGTAACCCGTTGTATAGCGAACATCATCAAACCCCATGCGCCGATAGGCCTCCAGGGCACCGGGAAAAGCGATCAGTTCAGCCAGCTCCGGCATTGCACTAAGATCAATGAGACTGCCAGTCGATCGTTGGGCCTCACGATGCTCGTCACTGACAGTCTTCAAGTGATCGTAGCAGACCGTGCGGACCCGTTCCAGAAACTCAGTAGGTAGAACATTCTCAACAACGCAGAATCCATCATCAACATATTGTCGCGTTTTCTCGAGATAATAGGCGTCGTCGTGTTTCAGCATGCTTTCCTTTTAACTTCCTTTCTGATTACTTTTGTAAGCGATTGCGGCATTATATTTCCCTCAAAGATGGAATACAATACGATCTTTCGTCTCTCTTACAAATTGATATAGAACGCCCGTTGCCGCTTCGCTCTCGCCTAAAGGCTCACTTTGTGCCGGGGCTGCTCAGGGATGGTAATTATTTTGATCTGAGGACCCGGCATGGCCACTTCGTTTTCGCCTTCGGCTCACGTTATGCTAAAGCACTGCGCGCATACCGGGCTTTTATAAAACACGGCGTTGCCGTGTTTTTGAGTTTAAGGACGCGCCATTAGGCCTTTGACTACTCTACTTGGGTAAATCCATCTTTTTCACTGGGCATCACCAGAATACTCGTGAATCGAAGATAAACGAGTATGTTCTTAAAATCCAGCCTCCGGCTCGAACATTTTTATAGTGAAGACTGTGATTATTTATTTCTAAAAGAAAAATTAGTGATGTGTGATTTCGAGCCAGAGGCTACGACGCCCAGTAATTACCGCGATCAATATAAGTATTTACGGACACAAGAAATAAACGCAATGCGCGGCTAGGCTACATGACCCGATGGACTCGAGCTTCTCGCCAGTTTCCAGATTTTCAACTGTGCCTTCATGCTCAAACGTCACATCATTGAATGCCCAGACAACTGCTGGCTCATCATTATCATTCAGCCAGATTACATGCGTTCCTCCTTCGACAACGCGTAAGCGGTTCATCGATGGAAATGCTTTATTAAAGAGATTATTCACACGGCCATATGCTTCCGCCATTTCACCACCTGGCCATCCGGACCCCGGTTTTGTATAATCTATATCGTAGGCCCACGGATAGATGTCCAAGCCGGGCAATACCCGATGTGCTGCCATCCAGAAATAGT
>JABSQK010000090.1 GCA_013215875.1 Lentisphaeria bacterium | reverse complement strand
TTTATATGGGAACTTTGACTCGTGGAAAAGAGCACAGTGTATTTAAACTGGGAAATGCCTCCCTGGGACCCTCTATTTGTTATGAAGATATATTTCCTGAGCTTTGCCGTGCGCCGGTAAACAAGGGCGCAAATATATTAATGAGCATCAGCAACGATGCCTGGTTTCAAAAAAGTTCCGGTGCCCAGCAGCATCGCATACACGCAGTGTTTAGAGCTGTAGAAAATGCTAGACCGTTTATCCGCAACGGGAATAATTCCGACTCCTGCATTATATTGCCCAATGGAAAAACCGTCGGGCTGCTTAGGGGGCCATCAAGCCGCTTTTATCGGGGATATCGCATATACGATGTACCCATTTTAACAAATCCGAAATTAACTTTTTACACAAAATACGGCAATATATTTGCCTACATTTGCAATACAGTGAGTTTGTTTGGGATCTATTATTTGTTGTACAGATTTCTCGATCGCAAGAAACGCTTACACGAAAAGATAAAACGATGAGCATAATAAAATACAAAAAAATCAACCTTTATAGAGAGACATCCCATGCTGTGTAAACACTTTGGCGAATGTGGCGGCTGCAAGAACCAGGATCTTGAGTATGAGAATCAGCTTGGGCAAAAGGCAGACTACTTAAACGACTTGTTGAAAGATTTTTGGCAAACGGAAATTGAGGTCGTACCCTCCCTTGAGATCTTTTATTATCGTAACAAAGTGGAACTTAGTTTCGACCGTATGCAATATGACGAGCCGCCGCCGGATGATTTCATACGGGAAACTGTTTTGGGTTTTCATAAAAAGGGGCGCTGGTATTTTACTCTGGATACTGAAGAGTGCCTGATCTATTCAGCGGATATGCCGATGATTCTGGAGCGTGTAAGAAACTGGTACCGCGAAGAAGAACTTACTTATTTTGACAGTCGTAAGTCAACTGGCCTACTCAAATACCTCGTGCTTCGAAAGGCACATTATACCAATGATAAATTATTAATCCTAGTGACAGATAACCAGGATATTGATTGCGAGAGCTTTGTAAAGGCAGTGAACTCAGATGGCTATTTCAGCAGTGTCTACCATGCCAAACAAGGCGGAACTCAGGATGCGGTAAATCCCGACTCGATGCAGCTCATCGACGGGAAAGAACGCCTGGATGAGGAATTGCATCTCGACGACGGGCAGCGCCAACTTAAATTCAGTATTACGCCACTTGGCTTTTTCCAGGTAAATCCAAAAGCTACTGAAACACTGTATCAACAAATTCGTGAATGGGTACGCGCGAGCAAAACTGACTTTCTCTATGATTTATATGGTGGTAGCGGCGGCATTGCCTTTTCATGTTCGGACCTGGTAGATGAAATTATCTCAGTGGAGTCCTTTGCACCGGCGAGTGAAGATGGGCGGACAAATGCGGCTTTAAATGGCATAGGCAATGTATCTTTCGAAACTGAAAAAGTGGAAAAATGGCTTGGCAATCAGATGCATGAAAAGAGTTTCCGGGTGGATTCTACAGTGATTATCGACCCGCCGCGTTCCGCGATGCATCCGAAAGCGCTGAGCCGTTTGGTGGAAATTGGCCCGGAGCAGATCATCTACATATCCTGCAATCCAAAGCTCTTTGCTCGTGAACTTGCCTTGCTTACAAATTATTATGAGATAAAAGAGGTGAAAGCATTTGATCTCTTTCCACATACAGACCATGTTGAACTCGCAACTTTATTTAACAAAAAAAATGGATGAATCATATGAAAATAGGTATTAGCTCCTACAGCTATAATCAATTGATGAGCAGTGGCGAAATGACACTGGAAGACATTATTAAACAAACAGCAGAATTTGGCTTTGATGCGATTGAGTTTTCAGGTCTACATTATTGCCCGGAAGGCGAAACTCCTGCTTCCTACGCCCCAACAGTAAAATCCCTGTGTGCAGATGCGGGCTTACCCATTGCCAGTTATACGATAGGTGCGGATTTCCTACGAGGCTCCGACGGCGACCTGGCAAAAGAGATCGATCGTGTGAAAGCCGAAGTGGATATTGCTGTGGCGTTGGGAGTACCCTGTATGCGTCATGATGCAACTCGCGGGTTTCCAGAGGGAACACAAGTTGCCCAGTCATTTGCTGATTGTCTGCCACGGGTTTCAGAAGGCATTCGCGCTGTAACAGAATATGCTAAAACCGGCGGAGTAAAAACGACTGTGGAAAATCATGGCTTTTTCTGTCAGGATGCTGACCGAGTGGAATCACTCATTTGTGCGGTCGACCATGAAAACTTTGGTGTTCTCTTTGATGTGGGAAATTTTCTTTGTGCAGATGAAGATCCGACTATTGCGGCTGGTAAACTCGCACCCTATGTTTTTCATTTGCATGCCAAGGATTTCCATGTTATAAGTGGTTCGTCATTTGCGCCCGGTGAAGGCTGGTTTAAAAGCCGTGCTGGTAATTATTTACGCGGGGCAATTATTGGCCATGGAAATGTGCCAATAAAGCAGGCAATACAGGTGATTAAAGATTCCGGATATGATGGTATTTGTTCGATTGAATTTGAGGGTATTGAATGTCCGCTTAAGGGAATTCGTATTGGGCGCGATAATCTGCAACGAATTATCGAGTCATTGGATTAGCCATTTAAAAACTGAGGTTTTCCGAGGGTTTTTCAGCCATTAAGAGATCTTTAAGGACGACCTTTATCTCCATGCCATCAGGACGCTTTTCCCGCTTTTTTTCCAACATACGGTCAACCAAAGACGTAAACTTTGGATCTAGGTCCGGATTTATTTCATAGAGCGGGCATGGTGTGGTATAGAGATGTCCTTCGACGATTTCCATAGCAGTGTCCCCCTGGATGGGATATGCACCCGTCGCTGCATAATAAAGTGTAATTCCGAGAGAATAGATGTCTGTCTTATAAT
>JABSQK010000009.1 GCA_013215875.1 Lentisphaeria bacterium | reverse complement strand
TCGTCTCGACCTCGGTGGTCTGTGGGAAGGAAAGATGATTTCAGGGGTTTCAAAAAGCAAAATTTCCGTTAAACACATGAAAATCGGTAAATCCGACCAGGACTGCTACTGCCACCGTAAAGGCTGCCTTGTATTATCCGCCAGCATCTGGAGCATCATGGACCGCTATTACGGCTACCAGCCTGGAGAACGGGGTATACAGGCCTATAACATCATCGAAAACGAACGCAATCACATGTTCGACTTAATCCGCAAAGAGGACCCCATACTCATGCCGATTATTAAATCTGCTGCGAAAGATATAGCCGATGCAATAGAAAACCTGGCGGTCATCTTTCGTCCCGATGCGGTATTTTTTAATTCCTGGCTCAGTATCAATCGTGAAAATGGAATCGATATCATAAAAAAACAATTCGAGGATTACGCTACTATAAACAAACAGGCAATTTTAGAATGCGATATTATAACTCATGGAGAAATCCAGGGTGCAGTAGGGGCCGCAGTTATGATCATCGAAAATAATTTTGGCGATAGTACCCCACACCTGCGCATAAGTGATTTTACAAAACTGCTCGATTGAGGATCAAACAACAGCTATCGAATAATTCTCGATAATTCACCATTTTAAAAATGATTTTATATTCATTAATGATAATAAATTTTGATATTCGGCAATTGTTTGTGTAATAGGGTGTCCATGGTGATGTGTAATTTGTGCTTTGAAATATGCAATACCTGAATGTAGCGCAGTTGATAGATTTCTTGAGGTATGCTGTGAAAGTTATTTTTTTGCAGGTATAGATACTGAATGGAACGGGATTCACAAAGGGCCTTTATATCCTTTATTTTATTGCCGGACAAGTCGGCATGTTTTATAAAATGAAGCTTTGAAATTTTAATTGGAATTACACGGATATAATTATTAGCAAGATTGAGATAACTGAGGCGTTTGCTCTTGAATAACGCAGACGGAAACAGCTTCAACTGATTCGATGATAGGTTGATCGATTTCAAATCTTTAAGTTCCAAATCATCCGCAATGCTTCGAATTTTGCAATTTCCCAGATTAAGTTCCCTTAGTTCTGCCAGATGATTCATAGTATTTGAGAGTTGATGTATGCGAGTATTAGACAAATTCAGATACTGCAGTGAAGCTTTTTTATTGAGGCTAATACTATGAATCGGGTTTGCCCGGAGGTCCAGTGTCTTGAGGGTCTCTGAGACAATCAGATCTTGAGTAAATTTCTCGAGCATATTCTCACTTAAGTCTAAATATTTCAATGAAGGAATTTGCACGCTTAACGTATTAATTTGATTGTGCTTCAATAGTAGTTTTTCAAGCTTGGCAGGAAATTGCTGTCCAACTTCGGTGAGTATACAATGATTCAGATTTAGCATTTCGAGCGACTCCATGTCCTTGAACCATTCAGGCAGCTTGGAAATTTTATTACGTGACAAGTTCAGTTCTTTACAATTTTTCAATTGCTGAAACTCTGCAGCTATTTCCACTAATTTGTTTTTTGACAGATTTAATCGCACAATGGAATTTGGTAATTTACCCATCTTTATAATCTGGTTATTTGCCAGATAAAGTTCCTTGAGCTCATGATTCTTAGTCAGATCAGGGCAATCGGCTAATTGATTGAAATTGAGATTGAGATAGCTGAGTTTCTTAAATTTCTTCCAGTCCATCTCCAATTTTGATAAACTATTGCTCGAGAGATCCAGATAGCTTAGTTCCGGCAATGTTACTCCCACGGCAGTAATCGCCTTGAGCTGATTTACATTTAACAACAACGCTTTTAATTTCGGGCAATTCTCAATTGCCATAGGAAATGCAGATAAGCGATTGAAGCTCAGATCCAATACTTGGATTTTTGAAGGCAACTTGGTATCTAATTTTTCGAATTTATTACTTCTCAGATTCAAATGCTGGAGCTTTGTTAATTTACCCAGATTATGTACTGAAGTTAAACTGTTTTTTGAGAGGTCGAGTATTTCGAGTTGGGTTAATTCAGCAATCGAATCAGGTAGTTTTGTCAGTGCATTATTATTGAGAATCAGCACCTTGAGGTTTTTCAATTTGCTGATTTCAGAAGGTATCTCTATTATATGATTGCTGCCCAGATTGAGAAATTCGAGTTTTGTAAGCTTAGTTAATTCCAGGGGTATTTTACGCAATGAATTATTACTCAGGTCGAGACGCTTGAGATTTTTAAATTTGAAGACTAGGTCGTGGATTTTATAGAGATCCTGGTCATAGAGGTTCAATGTATCAACCTGCAATGGATTTTCTGCGAGCCTTACAAGTTCAACAAAGAGTGGGTCTCGCTCTGTTGGTGCTTGCTGCGGTACATCAATATCCTGAGCAAAGCTGATTAAGGTAAATAAAATGGCTATGAGATAGTTCATCTTGCCTCGTTATAAAAAAAGGTTTTTTGATTCAATAAGGGACGAATCTTTTTGATAGACTCATGCAGCTCAGAACTGTTTGCTCCGTAAAAAACTTTTTTAAGCACAGGAAAAACCAGAAACATATTTGCTTCGTCCATAGAAAGTTTGCCAATTCTATTTTTGGAAATATTCAATTGCTTCAAAGTACTGCATTTCACCAGATAAAGATTCAACGAACGAAGATTATTTCCTGCCAAACTTAACTTTTGCAACTGAGTTAAACTGCCGATGGAATCATCCACACTGCTTAGATAATTCGATGAAAGATCCAGCTTTCTGAGCTGCTTAAACTGCCCATACTCGAAAGTCTTTAACAGATTGTTTGCAAGATTAAGATTCTTTAAACCAGTGGATTTTTTTATGTCGAGCTTTGTAATTAAGTTGTTGTGCAGGATAAGTTGTTCGAGGTTTTCATTTTCGAGGCTGATAGCTGATAAAAAATTTGCTGCGAGAGACAGTTTTTTAATGCTTGATTCCGCACTTAATTTCAATTCGGTTATTTTGTTATGAGTGATAATAACAGTCTCTAATGATTTCATACTGCTGAGCAGTGTTGGAAATTTGCTTAAAGCATTGCTTGTTAAGTTAAGGTATTTAAGCTCACTTAGCTCCTTTATACGAGGATCGAGGATCTTTATATTATTGAAGGAGAGGTTCAGTTTTTTCAATTGTTTATGTGCAAAAACAAAGTCTGGAACTTTATCCAGAGCACAATTTTTTATCGTTAGTGACAGCAGGTTTTTTAGATTGCCTGTTTCTTTAAACGAGGCAACTGATTTGTCGAATTGATCTTGATTCACTGTATTTTCTATCTTAAGTGAGTGTGATTTCTCTTCATAGGTTAAAAATTCATTCTCCAACTTAAAGACTTGCTTTACTTTAACTTTTTTGCCCCATTCTGCCTTTAAAATCTTCAGTGTTGTGAGCTTCCCGTCACGCAGGATACTCAATGAAAAAGGATCAGGTGCGTGAATGTTGAGGTAAAAATATTGATAAATATCGCTGATATCCAGTCCGTTAATACCAGCAAGTATATCACCGGCCTTTACATTGTTAAGTCCTTTGACTGCTGAAATGATGAGAGTTGCAGACCTTTTATTCTCTTTCACTTTCTGTATGCCTCCAGGAAAGAGTAATTGCCGGGAGACCTTTTGTGTTCTGGCTAAATCGGTTTCATCAAAAGCAGGATTATTAAAAATATTTTTAATTAATGTGTATGCATTGAGATCTTTTTGATGATTATTCCACAAACGCCCCAGGCGAACATAAAAGGCCAGAAGTTCATTCGAGCTCTTAAATTTCTTGCGCAAGTTAATGTAGATTTTTTCCGCCTCGGCAAAGTTTTTGGCCTGTTCATATATCTCTGCAAGGTAGAGGTCGCCAAGTACAGGTGCGATCGTCTTTACAGATTGAGCAGTTGACAACGCTTTGTTCAATTCATTATTCCGTAAATAATAATCGATAACACCTTTGGAGCAAATAACTAGTTTCTTTGAACTGGCACGCTCTTTTGCTGCTGATTTATAATTTGAAATTGCCATTTGTAAGTCGCCAGTGCGAGCAGAATAAAGGTACTTCTCAAGGTACATATCGCTGTATACAGGGATGATTCTGTCGAGTAAACTGTGATAATCGAATGGATTCTCTTCAGATATTTTTAAGAGCTCATTTACCAGCTGTATGTTGTAATCAATCTTTTTCCCACAGATCTTATCCATCATTTTATAGTTTGGATATTTTTGTTTCTTTACTAGATGAAGTGCCAAAACTGAATTATAAGGATTTGCCTCATACCATTTTTCTACTGTCTTCAATGGGGTATTTGTCAGAAAAACCTCACATTGATAGGATGTACCGAAGGGTGGTTTATTCTGTGCTGTAATAGTGAGGTCTAAAAAGTTTCTTCGAGACAAATCCGCAAATTTGAAATGATAGGGAGATACCAAATAACTTGTCATAGGGTTCATGACGTTTTTTCTGTCGCGCCGAAGATTCTGCTGAAGGTAATTTTGCTGAAATTCATTTATTTGAAATTTATTATTTCCCCAATTTCGTATCGCCTCATGAACAAAATATCTCGAATGGTGCAGGTTTACGTACCTGTAATTTATTGCGATAAACGGGTATTGTGTCAACTCTGAATAACGTGAATAGGTCTGATGATAACGCATATATGAAAAGAGCTGAGCCAAATGACGTTGGAAATATTCAGCCCAGGTGCCCCAATCGATAACTTCAATTTTGTTTTTCTGGCGACCAGGGTCAATGCAATACGACGATTTTACATTCAAGATAACGATCAGTTTCGCACTCAGAAAATTGCGCTTATACTTTTCATTAAAGACAGTCTGTATTTCAGCTGAATCCAGAAGTAGATATTGCTGTACATACGGCAATACCTTTATTCGAGACTTGGGATCAAGCATTAAAATATGATACCAGTCCGGAAAATGCTTAAACTCGCTGTGCTTGGCATATTTCTTCATGAATTTTTTTGTGAACGCTCCATCGCTATACTGCAGCATCTTGCGGGCATAAATTATCTGCTCAAGAAGGTATTTATTATCTTTAGCCTGTCGCCAGTCGCCAGTGATATCCACGAGTAAAGATCGTTTCCAAATGAGATTTAAACCATTTTGCGGCATTAGTTTTAGTTTTTCAAATGCTTTTTTTCCGTGCCCAATATGAGAGAGTAAAATTATACGTGCCAACTCCGCATTTAAAAAATTCGTTTCCGGTTCGAGCATCCGTGCGGCAGCTAAATGGCTTGTCATTCTACACAGGGATTTGCGGATATCGTAGAAAGTCCCTGATGATTCTTTCAATATGAGTGCGCCAATTAGAAGTGCGGCATCGGCATGTGTTGATGCCTGAAAACGATCTGCACTAAGCGCCTTCGAAATAAGACTATTTTGTTTTTCAATTGTTAAGCCGGAGAGATTTAACAGTGCGAAACGCAGGGCTTCGTTATCCTTTTTACTCTGTGGTTTTTTCTTTAAGTTCTTTTGATATAAAACGGTGTACCCATCCGCATCCCATGGGTGTTTTAATCTGAGCCCATTTTTATATACCAGCAAATCATCTACTTCGCTGCCTGAAGCAATCTTAATATCCTGCTCTAATAAGCGATTCAAATCCTCGATAATAAAATGCACCAGCGGGTCGTCCTGAGAAGCGCAGATGCTAACAATTAAAAAAATGTATAGATAAATATATTTCATTGCTCAAACAAATATTTCTTTGTTAAATTTCCAATTTCTTTGTTTAATCTATAATCAGATATAGCACTGGAATATAGGCTGAATTCACTAATATACCCCTTAAAAAATTGTTGATATTTCCCTTTATCATGTTTCCACTGTGCCCCCATGCTTATTGTGTATGGGCCCGGATTAATATCTGATAACCAGCGCTCAGATTTAATGACATTTTTCCCTTTATGATCTATTCGCAGGCCTTTGGAATCTCGCCTTATGGCGATAATTGTACCCTCATCTCTGCTGCATTTAATTTTCTCAGAAAATGTTTTCATAGTGTAAAGTACCTCTTGGCCTGGGGTCCCTTTCTTGTCTTTCACCTTGCTGGCACTGTAAAAAATAAGTTCCTCAGTTTTTGGTAAATACATTAACCGTAAAAATACGGTTTCGTCAGTATGTCTATTTGAAATATCAATAATGCATTGCTTGCTTGCCGAATCCAGGGGCTTGAAGACAATTATAACAGTGAATTCCTCTGAAAAGTGCTGGACAAACTCACTGTCATTGTAAGCCAGATATTGGGATTTTTCAAAATAAATGGATGGGCTGTGTTTGATACCAAAATTTTTGTATTCAGGGAAGGCCATTTGATTTTTCTGACGGAATATTTTACCCCTTCCATCCTCTTTCCATTCCGATACTTTTATTGTTTCGGGAGGAATACTGGCCGCACCCCAATGGTTTACTTCTTCGATAACGCCTCCTTTCCAGATACAAAATGTCAAATCTTTTTTATGGGAGACTTTATCTGAAAGCTGCAGCCACTCACGGTTCAAAACGATGGGCTGGTTTTCATTTCCAATAACATAAATGAATTGTTCATTGGGTAAATCAGTTTCTTTTGTGACAACAGCCACTTTATGCCCCATGTAATAAAACTCACTGTCGAAGTGGTTTTGTTCCTTTTCTTTTTTTATCCAATATAAAACTGTGTCTTCAGGCAGCTTCTCAGTTAAAGTTTTAGCCAACATTCGATTATCACTTTTTACGATGTAGCGATAGACTTGATAGCTTCCTGAATACATAAACTTCACTGATATTACAGACATGAGAATAAGTAGCCAGCAGGGTAAAGGAATTTTAGTTTTAAGCATGTAAAAGGACAATAGAAGTGAGATTACCACCAGGCTAACTATCGAAAATATCGATAGCAAAGAAAAATTTGCATTGACAATGTCCTGACTCGAAATGTAGGCAAAGCTAACTGCCACCATACCAGCAATAATGACTACAACCGCGGTGATTTTTGTGATATAGAGTAACTGGTGGCCATAGCGCCGAACAAGCAGGTCGTAATTATTTGCAATAAGAATTGCCATAGGCGCGATCAACGAAAGGATAATTATTGGGTCGCCAAATGGAATGATCCAGAAAAAGAAAAATAGCGATGTAATAATTGTTCTGAGATAGGAACTAAGCAAGGGTTGGTGTTCGAGTGGTCGAAAGGCATTGCAAAATGTCGGCCAGCAAAAAAAGACCCATGGAATATACCCAATGGCCATCTTAAATGGAAAATATGCCAGGTGTGAAAGATAGCCGCCAAAGCCATTTGAGGCACCGGGTTGAACAGATGTACGAAAGTGGTAAAATTCGTAATTGAATTCCGGAAAAAGAAACACATAAAGAATGACAATAATCATAAAAATTGACAGGCTTATGAGATGGTCATATTGATAGAGCCGACGCCATATATTTATTGGTTTTCGTAACCAGAAAAGCGGAAAATAGAATAAGAACAGAGCCTTTATGCCACCCGTCATTAGCGCAAAAAAGACCAGCGTATGGCAAATCGACCAGCAAATAACCCACTTTTTTTGTACCCGGCCCATATAAAACCAAACAAGCCAGGCGGAGCCTATAAACAATGCAAACAGGGTATGTTCATCTGCAATAAGGCCATTTTGCAAAGCAACTCCACTGGCAAGTACTGAAACTGCAGCTACGGCACCGGCATTATTCCCTGAGATCCGTTTTGCCGTAATTCCGCAAATGAGGGCAAGCAAAAACAAGGGAAGGTAAGCGGCAATACGTATACTAAATTCATTCAGGCTGGAGATTTTACCAATTATCGCCAAAAGCCATGGAAACATCGGGTGTGTCGTCACCTTTTGTGAAAACAAATCCGGATAAAACCACTGTCCGGTATTGACCATTTCCATCGCCATCAATGCATAGCGAGCCTCCTTCATTCCAAGTTCTTCCAGCCCACTTAACGGGGCATACAAGCACAAGCAACAAAGGAGTATAATCAGTGGCAAGACGTAGGGTGCCTGAGATTCTTTATATTTCAATTATGCCTCAATAATTAATGTTCCAAAGCTTTAAACATAGGAGCGAATCAATCGACTTCAACTGTCTTCATGATTAATGCCCGGCCTAAATTTGAGGCTAAATTGACATTATTTACTGCAAAATCATTAATTTTGCTAATTCATTGCTTATGATAACCGCTAATTGTCTGATCAGGCATGCCGGAAGCAGCTGAGAAAATAGAAAAGTGAATACTATGGGCTATGATATTCAATGGAATTCATTATAACATTAAAAAGCAGCACATTCTTTGGCTTGCTCATCCTATTGCTAATTTGTGAATCCGCCATTCCAGCGATCAAATTATGGCGCTCTGGCAAACAGCGCTTTATTCATGCGCTCAATAATATACTACTGGGCTTTATAAATGGTCGTCTGGCCTACTACGCATTTTTCCTCTATCTGTGGAATGAAATGATTCAGCTTCATAAAGAACATGCGCCAACATTATTCGCTATTGAGAACCCGTTTCTTGCAACGGTCGCCTGCATAGTGATACTCGACATTTGGACGTACTGGTGGCATCGTCTCAATCACATCATTCCTTTTCTCTGGCGGTTCCATAAGGTCCATCATTCCGATAAGGAAATGGATGTCACGTCTGCAAATCGTTTTCACACCATTGAAATCCTCTTTTCCGGTATCATTCGCTGCCCACTCATTTTCGTATTTGGATTCAGCATGGAGAATATTCTCATTTATGAAATCATCTTATTCGTAATCGTCCAGTTTCACCATGCCAATATTCATTTACCCGAGCCACTGGATAAACTCATACGCCTGTTTTTTCCAAGCCCCCATATGCATAAAGTCCATCACTCGAAAATTAGTAATGAAGCAAATTCGAATTACAGCTCTCTGCTGAGTATTTGGGATCGTGTATTTCGCTCGTTCAAAGTAGTAAATAATCCCTTGAAAATTAGCTATGGAATAAAACAGATTGAGAACTCACAGCAATCCTCAATACTCAAGATACTTCTCATTCCGTTTCAGAAGAAATAGCCTTTAGCATAATCGATTCCGTCAGAAGTTGAGGTAGAATTTGAGCCTTCCCACCGGGCCGATGAAGTATGTATAATGGCACCCCTGCCCTGCCATATGATTTTAAGGCCTTCGTTATATCATCGCTCTTGCGTGTATAATCTGCCTTATATAAAACAATATTTTTATCGGCAAATTCTTTATATACTGCATTCGTAAAGGCAACTTGTTCATTAAATTTACAACTAACGCACCAGTCCGCTGTGAAATCAATAAATATGGTTTTACCATCTGCCAGATCTCTCTCTACAGCACTGGCACTATATGCCAGCCATTCCTGCCCCAGGCTCCGGCTTTCCGGTACTCTCACAGGTGCAAAGATACAAACTATAACTGCAATAAGAAGCAGTAATAATGAAGAGAGGCGCCCTTTTTTTCGTAGCGAATTTTCAATATGAAGACCGCCCCATTTTCCAAAAATGGACAGTGCAACACTCAGTATGATTGATGCGAGGCATACAAAAATAACTGCTGTTGTACCTGCCAGTGCCCAATAAACCCAGGCAAAATAAAAGACGGTAATGATCATCGGCACGGCCATGATTTTTTTAAAGGTCTCCATCCATGCACCTGGTTTCGGCAGGCGCTTAACGAGAGCAGGAAACAGGCTAAGTAAAACATAGGGACTTGCCATGCCCACGCCAATCACGGCAAAAACTGTAAGAATGAAAAGCGGGCTCTTCGATAAGGCAATGCCAATGGCGGTCGCCATGAAAGGGGCCATGCATGGCGTTGCGATGATCGTTGCCAATACACCGCTGAAAAATGAGCCGCCTAAGCCGCCCTTGTCTGCCAGTTTACTGTCAACAGACACACTGTTAACTTCAAATACAGAGAGAAGATTTAGGCAAACCGCCAGCAATACCAAAATGATAATGCTGACAAATAATGGATTCTGTAGCTGAAAACCCCAGCCAATCTTTTTGCCGCTGGCTTGAAATGCAATGATCAAAAGCGCAAATGCGATGAATGAAAGTATCACACCAGTAGCATACGAAATCCCATGCATCAGTGTTTTTGATTTGTCCGAATCACCCAGCTTTGCAAAACTTAATATTTTCAACGAAATCACCGGGAATACACATGGCATAAGGTTTAAGATAAATCCCCCAAGAAAGGCGAAGACTAATACCAGCAGCAGAGATTCACTATCTGAATCAACATGTGCTGTGTCCTCTTCTTGAACCTGGGCTGTGTTTGTCACTACAGCACTTTTTGATAAGTCGACTTTAAACGTATAGGCCTGCTTATCATCCAATACCAACACCCCTTCAATCGTTTTATTTTCTGCATCTGGATTCGCAGCTATAAATAATTCATAACCCCTGGCCAATTTCTTAAAACCTTGCTCTACCGTGATCATGACTGGGCTCGTTAACGAAATAGGAAAGAACTTTGCAGACTTAAAATCGCCCTCCAGATTTGGGAATTGCAATAAAATGCTATCCCCTTTTTGGCTCGCATGAATATTTTCCGGCGCTAATACTAGAGGCAGCTTTCCAGCTGCTTTTACGATCAGTTTATGCGTCGAATTAGTTTCTTCTTCAGGACCAATTTTAAGTTTCAAAGACGTTTTTTCTGTTACCGGAACACAGGATTTATCATCACATATGAGTAAGGAAATTTCCGCGTTTAGAGTAATTTCGCTTTTAGAATAATTTTCGGGTATACTTAATGTGTAGAGAATTAGAGCCGTATCCTTATAAACCATCATCGTATCTCTTCCCATTTGGAAATAATGTGGGAAAGGCCAGCGCGCTTCGGAAATTTTCAGTGCTTTATCTGTTGTCCATTTCACCTCTGTCTGAAAACCCGAGGTACCCGGAAATTTCCAATAGCTGTGCCAGTTTTTTTTATGATCAATTTTTAGTGCAAGGGTATAGTCCTTGCCAGGGCTAAGCGTCTCGTAACCCGTCAGTAATTCTGCACTCACATTGTTTTGAACGTCAGCAAACTCTGCAAAGACTTGTAGGCTTAATAGGAAAATGATGCTTTTAATAATACTCATACTTACCTTTAGTTTATCCTTTATTCTAAGCAAGCCTAAAAGCATCTCAAATTTCAACTCATTTCGTTGATTTTAACCCGATCTGAGCTATCATATCGCTTGCCAAAAATCGAAATTCTTGTCTGTTTTTTGCTTAATTTGTGGTGCCAGTTGATGAGAGTTTGATTCGTACACGATAAAGAAAATTAAATCACTTAAACTTATTAAAACCGTGGTAATACAATGAGCTCACTGGAAATTATAAAACTGATATCGGCAGGTGCAGGCATTGGCTTTTTTATTGGCATGACAGGTGTCGGTGGTGGCGTCCTGGTGCTGCCCGTATTAACCCGTTTTTTTGGTATTGAGACCACTGCTGCTGTAGGCACGGGTAGTTTATATGCATTCCTTACCAAAATTCTAGCCGGGATTGCCCATTTCAAACTCAAAACCATTGATTACCGAACCGCAGGATATTTTTTACTCGCTTCAATACCAGTCACTATCCTGAGCGCCTGGTATATCAGTAGCCGCTCTGGAGACAACAAACAATTCCAGGAAAATCTCAGTTTTTGGATTGCCTGGGTAATTATTGGATGTGGAGTGATGATGATTTGGAATTTTTACAAACGCTTTATTTCAAAAGGAAAAGAAGATGAAGCAGAGACAACGGATGATAAATCTGAATTACCCGAAACAAAATCGCGAGGGCATTTCATTGTTGGTCTGCTCCTGGCCATGACCGTCGGGGGTATCGTAGGAGCCACATCAATTACGGGTTCATTATTGCTCCCTTTAATGATCGTTTTTTTCCGTTTGCCTATCAAGAAGGCAGTTGGTACAACGATTCTTATCGCCGGCGTTTTGGCCATGGTTACCGCAGCGGTTTATGCTATTTTTTCTCCAGGAAAAAATGTCTTATGGCAAATGGCAATCATCATGAGCATAGGATCTATAGCCGGGGTTTGGCTTGGCAGTAAATTAACCGTAAAGCTTCCAAGTAAACCCTTAAGGGCAGTTGTCATTATTATCGTGTTTGTGGCTGGCATAAGCATGATGAAATAATATCAGCCTTACTGCCTTCGCTTAAATTCATATTGAACCCCAAAGATCCGATGCTATCCTTATGTAATATTTAAGGAGAGAATAGATGAATAATTCTGTAGAATTACAACATATGCGGCCTGAACAACTGGATGAAGCGGTTAAAAAATTTCCTGTCGGCTATATTCCTTTTGGCGCTACTGAATTTCACGGGCGGCATTTACCTGTCGGATTGGATTCCACTAAGGCCCACGGCATGCTCTGTTATTTCGCCGAACAAATGGGTGGGCTCGTCGTCCCGCCTATATACTATGGTGTCGGTGGCGGACACGTGGATTTTCCATGGACCTGGATGGTGGATGACGATGCACTGATTTCTATCATCGTTACTACGGCTCTAGGCCTGGAAAAAAATGGGATAAAAGTGATTGTCGTTTGTAGTGGCCACTATCCCAATGAATCACTCTATGAACGTATCGAAGAGCGGTTCAAAGAGAAAGGCGGAAAGGCAGAGATATTATGTATCATCGAACACAAAGCCTTCGATGAGGATCGCCTTCAGGGTGACCATGCATCGAAATTTGAGACCAGTAGTCTGCTTGCCCTGGCACCCGAAACCGTAAAAATGGAAAATCTTCAGGTTGGCGAAACGGGTAAGAGTCTCGAGTCTTTTGGTTTGCCAATAGCAGAAGTATCGGGCGGGTGGTGGTTCGAAAAAAATGAAGAGCATCCGTGGTATGGTATCGCTGCACGTGAAGAAAACTGGCCAACAGATGCCAGTGGCGAATTGGGTTGGGCATATATTAAAAACGTCAAAACCTGGCTCGAGGCTAAAATAATATCAGCCCTCGAAACAAGCGAGAACTAATACCATTTAAGGAATACCATGTCTATTTCAGATGATTCAGAAAACGTCTTAAACGGGCTTTTTTCTATCTGCATTTCGCCATTCGGACCCGACAATACACTCGACATGGCATCTTTCGAAACGATCATGGCTCATAAGTTTGACCATGGTGTACGGACTTTTATACCCGGTGGCAATACGAGTGAATTTTATTCCCTTAGCCTAATCGAATGGGAAGAGACACTTCGTTATGTCGTCGATACCTATCAGGGAAAAGCGCGCATCATTCCCGGTGTTGGGCATGATCTGGATACAGCTGTAAAGATGGCAGTCACAGCGGAGAAGCTCGGTTGTGATGGGATAATGGTTCACCAACCATCTCATCCCTTTATGAGCAGCAAAGGGTTTCATCACTATTTGGAAACGATTGCTTCATCTATTGGCATCGGTCTTTTCCCCTACATCCGTTCGGCCAACATCGATGATGATACGGTTATTAAAATTGCCGAATCCGATTATGTCAGCGGCATTAAATATGCCAATCCGGATCTGCCGCGATTCGCTGCACTGGTATCGCGAACTGATCAATGTCAATGGATATGCGGTCTCGCTGAGATGTGGGCACCATTTTTTTTCACAGCTGGCGCAACCGCTTTCACTTCCGGCCTGACCAATGTTCACCCTACCCTTTCGATTAAGATGCTGGAAGCACTTGTGGCCAACAAAGATACTGAGGTTCGTGAAATTTGGAATCTTGTCCGACCATTTGAAGCACTCAGGGCTGAAACAAAAAATGCCAAAAACGTCAGTGTCGTTAAAGAAGCCCTGGCACAAATGGATTTGGGACCCAGAGCTGTGCGGCCACCATTAGACATTCTTGACAGCACGGATCAGGAAAAAGTGAAAACGATTTTGCAGTCATGGAACCTTTTATGAAAATTGTCGATATCGAAGCGATTCACCTGAGACTTGGTGAGGTGCGGCTTATTGCTGATGGGGCACAGGAATGTTTGTTAATCAAGGTGACAACGGACACGGGCATCGTTGGATGGGGAGAGGTTGTTTCATGTGCACATATTGCCCGGGCGATTGTTGAGGCCCCGGCTTCAGCACCATTTCGTCATGGACTCGCCAGTATTCTAAAGGGGCTTGACCCTTTGGACCTGGAACAAATTAATGCAGCTCTGGCCGAAGGCACAGCCTGGTATGGGTCTACCGGAATTGTTAGGAGTACGATTGGCGGTGTGGATATGGCACTTTGGGATATTGCTGCCAAGGCAGCGGGCAAGCCCTTGAGAAAACTATTAAATGAGAAAGCAGTCGATGCGGTTCCAATTTATGCCAGTTTGCTCTGGCCTGATTCGCCCGATGACATTGCAGACCGGCTTGCTGGTTTAAATCAGCCCGAATTGACTGCGTTTAAACTTGGCTGGGGACCCATGGGACAAGACAAGGAATTAGATATTAAACTGGTTTCTAAGGCCCGGGAGGCAATAGGTGAAGGAACCTTAATGATTGATGCGGGCCGCGTATGGGACCTACAAACTGCACGCGAGAGGACTGAACAATTTGCTCCCTATTCCCCACACTGGTTGGAAGAACCTCTAGCCCCTGATGATTATGCGGGCTATAAAGAACTTTCAGAAACATCTCAAATCACCATTGCTTGCGGCGAATTTTTTACAGAGTTGAGCGAGTTTGAAGAGCTGACGAATCATTGCCAGGTGCCGATTATACAACCCGACCTTGGCAGAGTCGGTGGTTATTCCGGTATGCTTAAAATTCAACAAATGATTTGCGCTACAGCCACGACGCACATTCCTCACAGCTTTGGCACGGGAATACTCAGGGCCCATTCCGCCCAATATATTGCCGCCATGTGCCCGGACCCCCTATTAGAATACTGTTTTTCCGAATCACCGCTCAGTTCATTGCTGACTCGAGATGGTATGGCACTTGAAGGCGCAACTCTTACTTTGGGTGATCTGCCGGGTCTAGGTGTAGAAATAAACGAAGATGAAATGGCAGCATTTCGCATTTAATTCCAAGCAAAGGCCACTCTATCGTATTGCAGCTACTGTTCACAACGGGTGCCCGTTTTCCGTTGAACTACATCACAGGTTTAGGGTTTAACAATTATGATATGAGCTTTCTTGTTCATATACGTTAAGAGTCTTTGGTAGCGCTGTAGGCTTCAAGCTGGTCTTCAATCATTTTTTCGGCACGTTCGTTCTCTATTTCAGGAGAACAAATCTTCCGCAAGGATGCTTCCATCGACGAAACGATGTCCGTCTCCAGTTCGGCTATATTGACCAGTTCTTCCGGGTCGTTGACAAGATTGAACAATTGCGATGCTGCACCGGAATAATGAATGTACTTCCAATCACCTTGCCGAATCATATAAGAACTACCCGGTGCTCCATGGCCATGGTACTCAGAGAAAACGACCCGTTCAGAGTCTGCGTCAGCTAACTGCTGCAAAGGTTCTCCAAGTATTCCTACTGGCTGCTCTGCAGCACTTGCATGAAAGAAACTGGCTTGCAGATCATGCAAGTCAACTGGGGTACTGACCCGCTTGCCCTTTGCGAAATCAGGCCCCGCGGCAATCATGGGAATACGTACCGCATCTTCATACAAACTACATTTCCACCACATGCCGAACTTGCCCAACATCTCACCATGATCCGACGTATAGACAAGGTTCGTCGTATCATTTAATCCCCTATCATCCATGGCCGCCTTTAAACGACCGAGTTGCTGATCAACAAAACTGATGCAAGCCAAATACCCGCGTCTGAGACCACGCACTTGCTCATCACTGAACGCATCGGTTTCAAAGTGCTTCCGAATGGCTGCTGCATAAGGGTGTCGCGCGGACTCACATTCCACACCATATTCGGGTAAGTCACCATCAGGATACTTATCCCAAAATTCGGGAGCCGCCATATGAGGAAAATGCGGGTTCAACACATTCACAATGAGCACCCATGGACGGGTCATCTTTGTGGCGGAATTCTGAAGCCAGTTCACAGCCTCGTCAACACAGGTCATATCATCTGTACCCGCATCCACTTTTGAGCCGAATCCATTGGCACGGTTCGCACTGTTTTTTCGGATGCTCATGGGATTACGCCCATGATTGTAATCACCCGGTGGTTTGCGATCCACCGGTCTGATCATTTCATTAAAACCAAGCTCTTTTCCTGGCGCATGCACATCCGTTTTACCAATATAAACCGTGTAAACATCGCGTTCAGCAAGCGCAGCACCAAAAGAAGGGACGGTCGGATCTAGAAGTAAATTGCAGTTACTATAGGTTTGAATTTCATGGACTCTTTTACCAGTCAAGAAAGCCGCACGACTTGGCAAACACAATGGCGAAGGACAATAAGCATTCTCGTAAACCACTCCACGCTGTGCCAACGCATCCATATGTGGGGTTTGCACCGATGCATGCCCATAAGGCCCGCAATAGCGCGGATTATGTTCGTCCGAGAGAAGCACGATGAAATTTGACATATCAGTTCTTTTTATTTCGATCAGTATTGCTCGAAGGACAATCCAGACGAATGAATGCGTTGTGAGGCGTTTCATCGCAACTTATAGTATAAGCGTCTGTGTTACTATCGATGGTCTGACTGTGGGTACGCAGTCTGCGTCCGACTTCTGGATCATCACCATACCAGCCATGAGTGACGTCCAGGGTAGAATCATATTCCGGTTGATCATCAAAATGATGTGTAAAGCGGAGATAGGGAATCCCTGTAAACGCACGGATGCGAATATAACCGGTAGTGCTATTACCCGAAAATTCAGCTTCGCCATAAAAACCAGCCGGCCAGCCTTGGTCATGTTCGAGGATTTCACCCGATTTAAATTCTGTCCAGGGGCCATCAGGAGAATCGCTGCAACTGAAATCAAAATTTCGATTGGCAATTTTTTCATTTGGTTTGTACCCTTCTATCAAGGTATATACCGACGACCAGAGCAGTGGCTTGGGTGTGTCTATTTTGAAAACTAAAGTCCAGGGATTTTTTTTATCTGCCGACCGGATAATACTATGAGTGTCGGGTACATAGTCAACATTTTCACAGGTGACTATCTGGGCAATCTCTTCAGGATGTCGGTCAATCCGAATGTTTTCATAAAGGGGACGGCTCTTAAACGAGCGACAATCGCCAAAGTGAACCGCCATTTTATTTTCACCTTTTTGTGACAGGGCTGGCAGCGCATGGGGACTAACCATGCACCATAGGGTATTGGCAAAATGATTCAGACTAAAGTAGTCGCCTTTGACAGCGATTATCAGTTTAAAATGACAAGAACCGTCGATCCATTCCGTGTAATCAATATCGATTTCAGCATCTATTTCATCTGTTCTTTCGACGATCATGGTTTCCTTACCAGCTGCGTCAACAATGCTGACTTTAAGTTCCGTATTAGGTCCACAATTAAACGACATATTAAGAATGGCTCCATTCAGGGCTGGTAGACGTCCATGAGGATCCGGAATTCCGCAATACAAATATGGAGAAGCAAAAGAGCATTCGATCACTGCGTTGTCGCGATTGAGAAACAAGCCTTTTTCATCTTGGGCAAATCCTTCAAAGCGATCACTTCCCAATTCGATATCCCTGGTCTTGCTGGTCAGGTCCGGTTTGTAGTACCAGAAACCATTGCCATAACGGCGGTTTGGCCAGAAACGTTCGGTCGGCCCTTCGGGTCCGGCTTCACCAGGACCAATGCCATCTTTGACGGTCGCATGTTTTTGAAATCCCCGAACATAAGATGGAGAAAGATGCCAATAGCCGCGGGCATGGAAATAACGCTGCAGACTTTCGCCAGGGCGCAGGCGAAATGCCATTGAATGAAGACGCTCTTCAAGAACCGGCAGGTAACTGGGTTCCACATCGTATAGTTTAGCCATATTTTCTGGTAAGCGGTCGGGAAAGTGAAACGGCTTGGA
>JABSQK010000089.1 GCA_013215875.1 Lentisphaeria bacterium | reverse complement strand
TTACACTGATATCACTCACTTTCGTCATTGATATTTCCAAGGTGGAAAGGGGCATTCCCTTGAGTGCTTTTATATCACTAATCTTTGTATTGGATATTCTTAATTTTCGAATTTTCATGCCTTTCAATACTGAAATATCACTAAACTCGCAACCGACTAAATTTAACGACTTTAGCGGCATGCCCTTTAATGCACTGATATCCTTAAGCGGAAGATGCATCATCGTTAATTCGATGAGGGGCATTCCCTTGAGTGCACTTATGTCCGTAACATTCGCCTTGTTTAAGATAAATATTTTTAGGGGCAAGCCTTTCAAACTTGAAATATTATCTATATTTTTAACACGTAATAAATCTAGAATTATTCCCACTTTCTTATGATTGATTAGCTTTAAATTAGCCCAATTCTTAACTTTAGGATTGTCTTTCTTTAGCTGCACAATAGCTGCTTTTACTTTTACCATCTCATCATAGCTAGCAGCAGCATGTGAAATATTAGAGAGTACCAGAGATATGACAATGAATGCCAATCTCGAAATTTTAGTATACATGTTCACCCCGTTTAATAATTTAATTTAAGTCATACACTATTAGTTGGGACTAGTTTGTCAATAAAAAATTGACGCTAATGATGCCAATATGAGCTCATTTCAAAGTATAGATAATTTCAAATCGACAAGTATAGTAGGTTTATAATATAATCATTGGGAGATAATTTGTGGAAATAAATGAGATAAAAATTGAAGTTTCTTCTTCTTTAATACGCGGTGAAAGTCCTGCCAAAATCAAAAAGACGCTTTTGGCCAAGGGTGCTACAAAGAAAGATATAGATGAGGCACTTGGTGATAAGGCTGACATAATCGAGAATCAAGGTGCTCGAAAAAGGAAACGACGAATCCATCGAAGTATTGCCCTGTTCATCTTAATCGCCTCTGTCATTTGGAACTTATATGTTTTAGTAACCCATGAAGTAATTTCTTTTCTGTATCTGGCGATAAGTTTTTACGCATTACTGGCAAGCATCATGGGAGACTTGTTTGGAGGCGTTTCAAAAGTTCTTGGAAGTGATAATGATATTAAAAATATCTAGTCTTATTTTTTAATTTCTGCCGGACGGCCGCCATCGCTTGCAAGCACGATTGCTTTTTCCTGTGCTTCGATGCAGAGCTCGGCTGCTTTGAAGGCATGGGCTTGGGTCATGGCAGTTTCAGTGCGGTCGATGCAATCACGTATCAACTGACCAAAGAATGGAAAGCCTACTTTTCCTGCAAGTTGCATGTGTTCTTCCCCTTCGCCATTTGCGATGTAGAGATGGTCACCCCCTGCCCCTTTGATTCCAAGGTTGCAATATTTGCGTAATTCAATAAAACCTTCTGTTCCGAGAATAAATGTACGGCCATCGCCCCAGGTGGATAATCCATCGGGCGTAAACCAATCGACGCGGTGATATCCAGAAGCACCAGTATTCCCTACAACAGAGAACTGGCCAAAATCTTCGAGCCCCGGATGATCTGCATTATCATAGTTGGCAACGGATGAACTGATGATCGTGCCATCTGTGGATCCTGTATAATGGAGAAACTGTTCCACCTGATGACTACCAATATCGCAGAGGATGCCACCATATTGTTCTTTATTAAAAAACCAATCCGGTCTGCTTTCTACACTGAGTCTGTGCGGACCAAGGCCGATGACTTGAACCACTTTACCAATCGCACCCTTATCGATCATGTCTCCCGCTGCCACGGCACTTTCCACATGCAGACGCTCGCTAAAGTAAACCATGTACTTTTTACCCGTTTCCTCGATAACTGCTTTGGCTTCTGCCAAATGTTCCATGCTGGTAAAAGGTGTTTTATCTGTGAAATAGTCTTTTCCGTGTTTCATTACT
>JABSQK010000088.1 GCA_013215875.1 Lentisphaeria bacterium | reverse complement strand
GAAAATTTCGTGCCAGAGGCAACGAGGCCCAGTGAAAGTATGACTCTAATTGTTCACGCTCGGAGAGCACGAACTACGGAATAGCGAATGAAAATTTCGTGCCAGAGGGAACGAGGCCTAGTGAATAGCAAACCTGCTAGAGCTGAGAGTAGAGTAAAGACAACACAAAGGCAAAGTTCGGAGAACCCGACCTACTTGATCTGCTATACAGAAAAGAAACTACTCTTTTTCTAACAGGCCTTCTGTTTGAACTTTAAAAAGATTGTAATAATATTTTTCTTTGCGGATAAGTTCTGCATGAGTTCCCTGCTCTTGAATTATTCCTTCATCCAGATAAATAATCGAATCTGATGCAACCACAGTACTTAGACGATGTGCAATGGTTATACTTGTGCAGGAAGAAAGAAGGGTATTCAGTGCATTCTGTATTTGATTTTCTGACATGCTATCTAAACTGGATGTGGCTTCGTCAAGAATAATCAGGGATGGCTTTTTCAATATGACTCTGGCAATAGCCAGACGTTGACGCTGACCGCCTGAAAGTTTCAGCCCTTTTACACCGATAATGGTATCCAGTTTGTCCGGCAGCGATTCAACAAATTCTTTGGCGTCACTCTGGGCCAATGCATCCCAGATCTGTTGCTCACTTAAACCTTGCTGATTGAGAATCAAGTTCTCTCGGATACTAGAATCAAACATTGGATTGTCTTGAAAAACAATACCAATATGTTTCCGTAGTTCCCCATGAGGGATATCTTGAATGGGAATGCCATTGAGCAGAATACTGCCTCCCGATGGACTATAAAATTTCATAAGCAGATTAATGATGGTACTTTTTCCTGCACCGGAAGAGCCAACTATAGCAATGCGTTGGCCCTGCTTTATTTCACAGTTCACAGCCGAAAGAACTTGTTTACCGCCCGGATAAGCAAATGCCAAGTCTGAGAAAACGATGTCGCCATTTACGTCAATAGACTGATCAGTTCTTTCGTATTCCTTGGGGTGATCAATGAGTTCTTGCACACGCTCGGGACCCACCATTTCTGCTTTTATATTTACCAGGTAAAAACAGAGTTGCCCCAATGGGCTACGCAGCAGCTGTTCAAAGGCGATGAAGGCCATAAATTCACCAACTGACAGTTCTCCAGTTTGAATCATATAACAGCCTCCGAAAACTAGAGCAAGCCAGGGAATGAGCGCGATGAGTTCAATAATGCTTCGCATGACATGCTGCTTTGTTGCATATTGAATTGCCATATCTGAATACGTATGAATCAGTTTCTCTATGCGGTTTTGGTAAACCCCCTCTCTATTAAAACAACGAATGACGCGAATATTCTCCAGAACTTCAGACGTGCTGAGATGGAGTTCTTCTCGTTTCTCCAGCAATACTCGTTTAATTTCATTTAAGCTTGCCGTCATTCGTCTAATAAGAAACATGGATATAGGTGTAAATACCAGTATCATCAGTGTGGCTGGAATACTAAAAAAACTCATTACAATTACGAAGACAAAAATCATTGAAATGGGTCGTATAAAAAACCGGAACGAATCAAAAATCATCGTTTCAACGCTATCAACATCACTGGTGATTCGGCCAATATAGGCTGCCATTGTCCCATCACCATACTCACTGTACTCGGCATAAAGCAAAGAGTGTAGCATTTTTTTACGCAGCTCATGACTGATTCCAGACATCACCTGCCAGATAATAAAGTTTTGAAATATTTGAAATGCCGATACAGCGCTACGTACAAAAATGGCGAGTAGTCCGATGCACAATAAGCTGCTGAACTCACCCGCTGGAATGACATAATCGATAACAACCATATTCATCATAGGCAGGGGTAAATTTACCAACGCCATCATGAGAACTAAGAATACCGATTGCATAGACATAGCGCGGAATTCCCAGAGATGCTTAAAAACATAGCGAAATGGATTTATGGAAAGTGTGCTGGAACTCATGATTCGCCCTCCAAATCTTCCCAATTAATAAAGCCTTCAACCTGGGCTTCGAATAGTTTCTGATACATCCCGTCATTGGCGAAGAGCTCCTGATGTGTTCCCTGTTCGACAATCTGTCCATCATGAATAACAAGAATTTTGTCTGCATCGACAATCGTAGATAGGCGATGCGCAATAACCAAACTCGACCTGTCTTTAAACACGCTCTTGAGGGCCTCCTGAATGTGCCCCTCCGAAATAGAATCCAGAGCCCTGGTTGCTTCATCGAGAAATAGCAGTGGTGGATTGCGCAGAATAACTCGTGCCAATGCCAAGCGTTGGCGTTGGCCACCGGATAGTTTCACGCCATTGGTACCAATGATGGTATCCAGTCCATCAGGTAGCTCACGAATAAAGTCTGCTGCATGAGCAAGGTCCAATGCCTGCCATATCTGTTCATCCCTGTTCTCTTCAGAATGCTGCACAAAACCAATGGATAAATTATCCCGAACAGATGCATTAAATAAAATGTGCTCCTGAAATACCACTCCGCATTTGGCACGAATCGCTTCGAGTCGAACAGTTTTCAGCTCATTCCCATTCAAGGAAATCTCGCCAGTATAATCTTCGAACATGCCAAGGATGAGATTGAGCAGAGTGGTTTTGCCCGAACCCGAGGCGCCAACAAGTGCTACAGTTTCGCCGGGTTTTAGATCGAAAGACCAAGCACTTATCAGCGGAAGATCTTTGTGAAAACAAAAATGGAGATCCCGTACTTGCAGGTCTACGCCATGTTCGACAGATGGTATCTCCTCCAGTGTTCGACTTTCCTGGGATCCCTCACGATCCAAATCCATGGTTTCTCTTACCCGGTGAATCGCGGCATTACTTTTCACCAAAACTGTCCGATACGCAAAGAGGTCATTGAGCGGACCAAGAAAACGTCCGACGAGTAAAATCTGCCCGAGGAATGCTGGAATACCCAGCTGGTCTATCATCACCAAGTATGCCCCAACGATAAAGAAGGAATATTGCATAAAGGCCAGCATGACATTTGCCGAAGAGCGCATGGCACTTTGGTATGTTTCGAGATAGATCCCAGAATCTTTATAAGCAGCAGAAAGACTGCCGACTCGGTCCTCCATCATGTCTTCCATGGTAAAACTTTTCACTACGGAAATATTTGCAACTGCTTCAGAGGTGGTCGATACAATTTCTTCCCGAATGTTCACTTTCTCCATGCTGCTCACATGAGCCAGAACACGAATCTTTCGTTGGCCCAGGATCGTCAGAGGAATTACGAGTACAGCAAGTATTCCAATGATTGGGTTCCAAATGAGAATTGCCAATCCGTAAAAGACCAGTTTGAGAATAGGCCTTACGCCCCCAGCAACTACACCCGATATTGCATCGTCAATATCATCAACATCATTGAGGAAGCTGTTGGATTGGCCACCAGCATTATTGTTTAAGAAAAAGTCATAGGGCAAGTGCAGCAAATGTTCACAGAAAGAAATGCGTAATCGATTCGCTGACTCAAGGGAAAATTGCCTGTTCAGTTTTACACTAAACAATCCTAATGTTGCCTGAAAAACTTGCAGGATCAGAATAATTCCGATAAATGTATAGAGGTGTTGCATGGAAAAATCATTTATTGCCTTATCCAAAATCCAGGCGAATAGGAAGGGTCCGGGAATGGCTGCCAGTTCAGAAAGAATTGACAAAACAATAAGAATTCGAAGCGGCTTTTTGCTCGGGGTTGCAAGCTTAAAAAGTTCTTTAATAAAATGTAAAAGGTTCATTTATCAAATTTCCGAATCAAAGATTGTTTCACTAACTCGAGCAGAGATATGGCCTGACAAACAATGACCACAGGTTCTGAATCAGGACGCTTTTTGCTTATGCTATCAGGCGCGGGGAGCCATCTGCCCTGCTCACTTAGCAGCTCCCTTTTTATAGGATTTCCATCAACCCGTCGTGGTTCATTCTTCAAGCGATAATATTGGGGCTGAGACAATGGATCAGGAAAAGCCGAAAAAGAATAAGTTCCTGCTTCAAAGCGAAGTTCAGTATGAATCACAGGAGAAAGGCTGATGTAATTCAAAGCCACTCCGATGATTACAGTAAATATACTTACCGCGGAGGCCAGAAAAATAAATGATTTACGACTCGACCATAAGGTCGATGCATTAACAGACATGATATCTCCAGCGACCAGATATAGTAGAATTTTTGTATATGGGAAATGGTTTCAGTTCGGTCCTGCTTTCGGTTTAATTTTCATACAATACGTATTTCTAAAGCTAGGGCGACTTTATGGCAATGCTATATGACTTGTCATAAATTATCATATTTGTTAGACAATCACAAAACCGCGATCAATCTCGGCACCATAATCATTAAGGCGTACGAGCAGTACAGCTCTTTCAATTGTGGCAAAATGATCCTCGAGTTCGAGGTACGAGATCATATGCTTTTTCTCCGCTCCACTACCCAGCCATTCAGATCGTTCCAGAATTACATAATCAGCCATAGGTAGTTCACTGAGATTATTCTTGTCTATCCACCAGCCCTTGAGGTGACCCTCTGCTGCCTGATCCGGAAACGTGCAGGACTCAGAAATCCAATCAGACCAATGATAAAAAAATCGGCCTTTTATAAAAAGTTCGCGATGAGTTATCTCAGGAATATCTTTTGATTGTAGAAACGCTTTCGCTTCGGGTTGATCAGAAAGGCAGAGTTGTGAATTGAGAAGTTTGTCCATTTTCAGGTCCAGGCGATCCTTGCCATTTGGCCCGTGCCAGGTATTCCAAGCTGATTGGGATTCGCGACTAATATAAAATTTCACTGCCAATTCACGGTGGATAATCGCATCGCCCATTCGATAAATCATATCGAATTCACCCAGGGTTCGCCCTTCCACTTGTACTTGAAGATTATATGCAAGAACGTCGAATCCCCGCAGTTTCATTGCATATTGGTGTAACCATTCGAAGTAATGTCCAATACGCCCCTTCTCCATGGATTGCCAGTCATCGGGTAAATCAGGAGTTGTATCAAAAGTATCGATCCCCTCACAGGAGAAATCGTGATCCATAAGAAAAGGAGACTGACACACCCAATTCAAATCGCTTAGAAATTTATGTTTCATTCGTCTGGGGAAAAGCGTTATTTAAATACTGAAAAGTACTTATCGAAAAACATGTCGCGATCGACTGTTTTTGCGACGGTATGTGGTCCATTGTCAGAATCAGCGAATGATGTATGGCCTAAGTTATCCCCGGCATCAAGATTGACAGTCACTGTGCCTTTTTCATAGGTACATACATCAGGATTAAAAATACTTACTGCGGTCAATGGATCATGGAAGGTGATTACGTCATGACTATCAAACCATATACCTGCATAATCCAAAACCGGTCTCAATAAAGGTACATCAAAGCCAGCTCGTACCTCCTCTTTATCCATTGTAACCTTCAATGTCACATCTAATCCCACGGATATGCATTTCTCTGGCGCACGATTATATACAATTTGCGTTGCATGGGGATCTACCACAGCATTCCACTCGCCACCTGGATAATAAAATTGCCCGCCCATGATAATTAGTTGTTCAAGAAGAGAAGGAAGTTCAGGATCTAAGGTAAACAAAAGTGCTATGTTAGTAAACGGCCCGATTGCTAATAGAGTGATTTCGCCCGGATTAGCTCGAATCGTATCACGCATAAATTGCAGTGCCTGTGCCTTTGGAAAATCTGTATCATGCGTCCAATTCCCCAATGCTGCAGCCTGTGGCGCAGTCTTTTGCTTCTGTTCAATAAAAAGTGGTTCTTCAGCGCCTGGGTAGATAGGGATGTCTTTTTGGGCAATTTTACATAGTGAACTGGCCAGCCGAGCCCGGTTTTCACCTTCGCCAGTTACCGTCGTAATGCCCATAAATTCACAATCGGGATTCACCAATAGATATGCAATACAAACTAAATCATCAATATCGCTACCTGGGTCTGTATCTAAAAGCACTTTTTTCATATTATCAGCCTCAATTTATTGGGTTTTCTCAATATATTCGCACAATTTATATATCGCTACTTATCGATATATAATAATTAATTACCAAATTTCATTTCCAGCAGTTCAAGCAGCAATCCCACTTCTTCCTGGGCAATAAAGTAATATACCTTGCGGCCATCCTTTTCACTGTTCAATAAACCGCATCGTTGCATCAATCTCAAGTGTTCTGAGGCTACATGTGACTGAATAGCACATAATTCAGCGAGTTCACCAACAGTAAACTGATCTTGCTTTATTAGTTGAATTAGCCTCAATCGAATGGGATGTGCCAGCACTTTCAAACACTCTGCTGCTTCACTTAACTGATCAACAGTCATTAACTTAGAAATACCTTCACTCATACCTTTAATATATCGTTATATTTAGATATTTCAATTTATGTTGAAAGAAAATCGCTAATGAGTTCTATCGACACCTAAATAAAATTATTTATCACCGGATCTCAACATTAATGAAGGAGTACCGAATTTTGTAAAAATACAGGGCCAGGCTATGTATTTTTACAATTAAATAGATTAGTGAAGATTAGTGAAGATTAGTGAAGGTTAGTAAAGATTAGTGAAGATTAGGTTAGTAATTTGTGTGTGTAATTCCCAAAGTGCTTGGTGAACCGAAGGTGAACAAGCATGTAAGCAATCCCAAAGTGCTTGGTGAACCGAAGGTGAACAAGCATGTAAGCAATCCCAAAGTGCTTGGTGAACCGAAAGTTCACGAGCATGTAAGATTTCGTAGACAGTTTAGATGTTTACTGTGCCTTTGAAAGCGAAAGTCGCAGGACCGGTCATATATACATGAT
This sequence comes from Lentisphaeria bacterium, assembly GCA_013215875.1. Classification (GTDB taxonomy): domain Bacteria; phylum Verrucomicrobiota; class Lentisphaeria; order JABSQK01; family JABSQK01; genus JABSQK01. The sequence continues at coordinate 810 of JABSQK010000088.1, read as the reverse complement.
TATCAGCTTCTGACCACTCAATCTCAAGGTCACCACCACGAAGGTGGATCGTCACATTGCGATCCGCTTTTCCGTTGAGAATTGAGGCTACAGCAACCGCACAAGCACCTGTACCGCATGCCATCGTTTCACCTGAGCCGCGTTCCCAAACCCGCATGCTAATATCGGATCTTGAGTTCACTTTCACAAATTCCACATTGATTTTCTTGGGGAAAACCACATCTAATTCAAGTACAGGGCCATCTGTTAATACTTGTTCGTCGCTAATCTCATCAACAAATATGATTGCATGAGGATTTCCCATGGATACAGCAGTAAATTCATAACTGTTTGAATTAGCAGTAATTACCTGGTTAAGCACAGGATTAGCCTCAATTGCCACTGGAATATCTGGACCATTTAGTATGGGTTCTCCCATATCCACCCTGACTTTGCTGCATTCATTGCCTTCAATGGTCAATTCGAGGGTTAATATACCATTCCCTGTCATTACACGTATCACTTCGGCCTGGGTATAGCCTGTATCATAGACATACTTCCCCACACATCGTATTGCATTTCCACACATTTCAGCCTCAGATCCATCTGCATTGAACATGCGCATATGAAAATCTGCATCGTCATGGGGAAGAATCAGCACGATTCCATCACCACCAATGGAAAAATGACGGTCAGACAACTGCCTTGCAACTGCAGCAGGGTCTTCAATCTTATTCTCATTTATGCAATCGAAATAAATGTAGTCATTACCCAGACCGTGCATTTTGATGAATTCTAAATTCATTATCTTTCCTTAATCCTTTAATCCAG
>JABSQK010000876.1 GCA_013215875.1 Lentisphaeria bacterium | reverse complement strand
TCGGCCCATTCATTCCAGATACGCACACCGTTTTCTTGAAGGTAGCCAATATTTGTATCGCCTTGCAAAAACCACAGGAGCTCATGAATGATCGATCTTGTATGGCACTTCTTTGTCGTTACCAGAGGAAATCCAGCGCTGAGATCAAAGCGCATCTGATAGCCAAATACACTGCGGGTTCCCGTGCCCGTTCTGTCTGATTTTTCCGTGCCCGTTTTATACACATGCTCTAATAAATCTAAATATTCTTTCATGTAAGTTCTTCGACTATTCCTTCCTTCATCTTAAATTTGATCATGACATTTTCGAGAATTTTTTCTTGTTCTACTTGAGAGATATTATATTTGTTTCCAAGTTGCTGCAAGGCCTTTTTATCCTTTTCTGAATAATCCATATCAGCGAGCAGTTGTTCGGTGCGATATTCGAATGCTTGCAAATGTTTGTGCAGTGGCAGATTTTGCTCAAGACGTACTTCTTCTTCAATTTCATTTGCATCATATAAATCGAGCCCAAGGCGTTTCGAGCGCTTAAATATTTCCCGCCGTTCTGCTGCGGAGATGATGCCATCGACAAGATAAATACGAACCAGGTCCCTAAAGAGCTCTGGATATACCTGTTTGCTTATCTTTGCCTGAGTCTCGATTGGACTGTCTATAAGGTCTTCCAGATCAATCAATAATTCCTGGCAGTTCTGATAGCGATGATCGGGATTATGCTTGAGCATTTTTAAACATATCTGGCGTAATTTCATCGTCGTTCCATTGGGAAAATCAGCCTCAGCCGGCTCCTTGCTTTGGTGAATTATATCTGCAATCTTTTCGATTTCCCGTTCACCATGGAAGTGGTAAAGCCTGTTTCCTGTTAACATCTGAAATAGAAGTATACCACATGAGTATATATCTGTACGCTGATCAACCCCCATATTTGGATCCACCTGTTCAGGCGCCATATAATCCGGCGTACCAGCGACCATTGTCTGGTCTTCATCGCTGTTTAATCCGCCAGATTCCACTGGTATATGGGCAACTCCAAAATCCGAAATTTTAGGATGGCCGCTTTGGTCAAAAATAATATTTTCCGGTTTTATATCACGGTGAACAACACCCATTCGGTGGGCATCATCAAGCCCATTTAAAATCCCGATTAAAAATTGCAGGGCATTTTTTTCAAGTAGAATGCCATCTATCCGCATTAGGGTTCCAAGGTTTCCACCAGCAAGGTATTCCATATGTATGGTGGGTGCTTTTGACATATCCACATCATAAATGGTAACAATATTGGGGTTATCTATCTGCCCCGCAATGCGCGCTTCCTGGAGAAAACGCTGGTAGATATCAGTCGATTGGTCGAATTTAGAATAAAGCTGTTTTACTGCAATCATCCGGCCAATGCGTAGATCGCGAGCGAGGTATACAATTCCAAAGTTGCCTTTTCCAAGAACTTTAAGTATTTCAAAACGGTCCGATTCGGAGGTGACATCTACATTTGCGAAGCTCTTACTGTGGGAATCGAGAATGACTGTTGCTGAGCCAGGTTCGTCGCCAGCAAACCATTTCAACAACTTCTCTGCGAAACCCTCTTTTTCCAATCCTAACCTTCAATGATTTGTTGAACATCCATAAATCCAACATCACTCTGATAAATTTCTCTAAAGCAAGTCATTGCTTCATCATCCCGGCTAAGTGCTAAAAGACATTTTCCTTTGTAATAAAGAGCGCCTTTTTTTTCCTTATCCATATGCTTTTTATCGGCAATTATTTTTTCAAATTCACCAAGAGACATATCATACTGTTCTTTCTTCAAGAAGCAGATGCCAATATTCATTAATGCTTCTATATGATAACGCGGGTTTTCAGAGACCCGTTGAAAATGCGGTAAGGCATCATCTTCCCTGCCGATTTCCACAAGCAATTGAGCCAAACCATAGCGGTCTTCATGACTGCCAGGATTTTTCTTAATACTGTATTCAAAGCTTTCCATTTTAAGTTCGATAAGATCAAATTTCCTTACTTCGGCTTGAGCCAGCAATTCTGCATCACCGCTTTCATTCGCTTGAAGAATAAATTGATTTAATTCTACTTCTTTTCCCTTAATGTTCATCTCAAAAATCAACCGTTGGGTCGCTGGGTCTTCAATATCTGATAATTCATTTGTTTTTTCGTACCATATCGCTGCATCAGCCCACTGTTCAGCTTCCTGATATAAATCAGCCATCTGCCGACGATTTTGAACTGTGTCAGTAATTGCTAATTTTTCCAGATGAGCATCAATTAGCTTTTGGCGTCCATCCGCAGTAGCGTGTGAGCGACCTTCCTGCTCCAACAATTCCGCGCCCTCTTTATCTTTAAGATTGTCCTGGAAATTTTTGTCGCCTTTTTCAAGGTCTGTCCAGCCATCATCCATTGCAGCTCTAGCAGCAGATTCTCTAACTTTATCTTGCCATTTTGGTTTGTCGGGCTGCAAAGAAGCAATTTTCTGGTAAGTCGCCAGGCATTTTTTCCCCTCATCATTTTTTCCATAGACATAGGCCATATGGTCCAAAAAAGTTACATTTTTGCTATTGTATGGCAATGCCATTTCGAAGGCCATCCGTGCAATCATCGGATAGCCTGCCTCTTCAGCGGATTCGGCAAGTGCTCTGCAACTTGCGACAGCAGTGGGATCGACAGACATACAATATTCACCCAAGTCCATTGCCTCGTTGTACTTATCCTGCTTCCATAAAGTTTTCATTTTCAACTTAACGACTTCAGCAACAATTCCAGCCCATATAGCTCTGAACATACTGGGTTTACCACCCACATTTTTCAGATGAGACTCATGAAGCTTTTCCCGGATAGTATGACATAAAGGTTGAGATTTCAGTATGCGGCGATACATCTTCACAGCATAGGGATAGTTTTTCTTCTGAAGCGCTTCATCGCCGAATTTAAGTATCTTTTTTTGATTTTTTGTCAATTCTCTAACATCAATACCATAACGCTGATCAACTTTTTCTTCGACCACTTCAGCTTCATCAACTTCTTCATATTCTTCTTCAGACATATTTACTCCTAAACGGAATTTAAATCACACTAACTTGCGATACGTTTTAATAACAATATAATAGATAAAAATTATGCAAATAAATTGCCATAAATTTCTGAGAATTCAAGATTATGAAGCAAACAAATTTCACTGAAGATACAATTACTGCAATTGCCAGTGGCATTGGTGGATCTGTGGCTGTATTGCGTATATCTGGTAAAGAGGCACTCACAATATCTCAGCACATTTGGATCGGCAAAAAAAATCTCGTGGACTATCCCTTAAGAAGTCTTCAACTTGGTAATCTCTATGCTAAAGATCACACGCTGATAGATCGCTGTTTAGCGGTGTATATGAAAGCCCCCTTTAGCTACACAGGTGAAGATGTTGTCGAATTCCAATGCCACGGTGGCTCTGTAGTGGCTAAAAATATCCTGAAGGTCATTTTAGAGTCAGGTGCGCGCCATGCCGAGCCAGGTGAATTCAGCAAACGTGCCTTCATAAATGGCAAAATAGATCTTACCCAGGCAGAAGCTGTGGCCGACCTGATTGCTGCTCAAAGTGACATGGCAATGCATACAGCAAACAGGCAGCTACAAGGAAACTTAGGTAGTCGAATAAACCAATGTTATGAACGGCTTACAGAAATACTGGGTGAAATTGAAGTACGGATGGACTTTGTTGATGAGGATTTAGACTGGAGCAGCGATGATTCCATTAACATTGAAATCACCAAAGCACAGGAACTATGCGCTGAACTTTTGCAATTTCGCAATGAAGGCGAGATTTTGCGCAATGGCATACGCCTGGTGATTGCCGGTGCGACAAATGCTGGAAAGTCCAGTTTGCTAAATCTCATTCTCGGTATCGACAGAGCTATAGTAACAAATGTGCCTGGCACCACAAGGGATACTCTTGAAGAATACGCCCATATTCGCGGCATTCCTATAAAACTCATTGATACAGCCGGTATTCGTGAGGCAACAGATCTCGTAGAAAAAGAGGGTATTGCCAGATCCTATGGTTCAATGAAAGAGGCAGATCTGATTCTTTGGGTTATCGACAGTTCGCGGACGCTCGATGAACAACAAATAGATCTGGATAATATCGACACAAAAAAAATCATCGCAGTAGTTAATAAAATAGATATTGCAAATAACGAGTTTGATCTTGGTGATATTTCCAATGTGAGGATCTCTGCAGTCACGGGCGATGGGTATACAGAACTCCTCGATTGCATCGAAGAAAAAGTTTGGGGACATCCACATAAGGAAGAACCCGATGTGGCGATAAATTCGCGCCATGCAGTACTTCTTGATGAATGTGCAGAACAACTTGCTCAGGCAAAACAAGCGATTCCAAATGGTGAATTCGAGTTATTGGCGATCAATATTAGTTCTGCAATTAATGCATTGGGCAAAATTACCGGCCGAACCCTGCAGGATGATGTAATGGATTACATATTTGCAAAATTCTGCATAGGTAAATAAACGTCTATCTGACATGACAGTTCATATGCTTCGTTTCCACCCAGTTTTCTACTGAGTGTAGTAAACTTTTCCGATTAAGGTAACTACACCTCAAAGCCGTAGGCATGGGCTATTTGCTGTGCTTTTTTAATGGTATCTTCGTCAAGATATTCCGTATACCCCTGAACAATGCCTTTCCTGACTTTCATTGCGTTTGGGTCTTTTGAAGGGCCATGAAGACGTAGCTCGTTTGATTTTCCTTGAAGCTCTACTTTTTTCATTTCCGAAAAATGGCATTTGCTCAGAATTTCATCGATATCACATTCTGAAATCTCGAGATAACGTTCGAATAATTGGATAACTGCACGTAAGTCAGATGTAGCATCTTCGTAGCTAATGATTGGGCAATCAGGTAGATGTTCGCTAAAGTAATCCAACCATGCACGATTAAATTTGCAAATATTTTCTATGCCAAATACAGGATGCAATACAAACCTTTGGATATTTTGGGGGGGCAATTTCAATAACAATCCAGATTTGATATAACTAAGATTACGTTTGTTCATTTTGGGCAATTCATGTTTATGAATTTGAAAATACACAGATACAGCCGTATCCAGGGGATTGCGATGCATTAGAAAGTTTCTCTCACTGAGATGATTTAATTTCACTCTGGCAAATGGTTTTTGCTTCCACGCTCTCATTCGTCCAGTTCCATGACCTGCATGTGTAAAATTTATTTCTGTTTCCCCCATCAAGCGGAGTATATAACGCATCCAGGTCCTGCCCGATTTTGGGTAGGAAATAAAAGAGACTTTACTTTCAGAAGCTGCGTTAGTTGTCGATTTACTCACTGTGAAACGTCAGTCGTGTGGCGGATAGTGGTGGCAATAGAACACTGTCTTGCTCAATAGCAATATTAGCGAATTGTGGCCTGACCCGTGGATCATCCGCAGCTAAACAAATACTTTCCAATGGGGCGCCAAGGTCCTTCGTACCGATCTCTGCTGTCTCTGTTGCGCTGTAATTGACGATCAGTAAATGGATCTGGCTCTCTGTACGGATGGCCGCAACCCTAATGGCTTTGCTTTCACCTAGTGCAGGAACGTCGCTCTCGACAGGCAGAACCTCACCTGGAAATGCAGGTCGAAACATCTTAAATACATCAGCCCCCGCATGAACGGTGGTTTCCGGCCCTCGATGGGTAATAATACCCATGCAATTTACCAAATTATAAAAATGTGCGATCTCCAAATCCGGGGACAGCTCTGTAAAGCCGATCAACATACCAGCAATAAAAAGCGCATGCAATGCATCATCCGGTTCGTCAAAAACAGGTCCTCTGCCGCTGGCTGTTGTCCAGTAATTCCACTCTGCCACGCCGACGTTTGTGCTGAGTCCACGTTGACGGCAGGATTCAATCATGCATTTGAGTTCGTTCTGTCGAGTATCGACATCTACAGCAAGGTTTGCCATGAGTTCTGAGACATCCGAAATGCCGGCATTCCAGACTTCCGTATCCACATCTACTGGTTGGATCGCCTGGCCGCCATAGGACTGGCACTCAATCACGTCAAGCAACGGGCCCACTTCATCGAGGGTTTTAGTCAGCCACTCGCTTTCTCCGTCCGCTTTGGGTGGTGGTGAGACTCCTACGATACGGGCTTGGGGATAGGCTTCGCGAATTACCGGCGCGAAATCCTTCACTGTTTGCACATACATGTCCGCAGACATGTATGCCACAGTTTTACTATAGGGATGGTTGCCGATATGCCAGTAGATAAGTGGCGGCTCAAGATCCCTTTCTCTAAAAAAGTTCGCCGCATATTCGGCCCACTCTCGGGATTCGTCAAGATTCGCGGTAGCTAAATTCAGTGTGATCGTCGGGACAATGCCTTGATCTAAACAAAGCTGCAGATATTCATCCGTTCCGAAATCATAGTAGAGGGTCCAATCGCGAAAGAATGCCGCATCGTGAATCGTCGGACGCAAATGTACGGGTCCCGTACCATGCCGCCAATTGTAGGTCGTTGAGATGATGCCACCCGGGAAACGAATCGCTGGAATCTGCATCGATGCCATCTCATCCATCACATCCTGGCAGAGTAGATCCTGCCCCTTCGGGCGCAAGTGAACTTGGTCTATACAAACGGTGCTTCCTTTGGAGTCGGCCGTTATTCCGATTGAAAAAACGGCATCATCGTGGTCAGATGGCACAGTTAATTCGACCGTGTAGCGGGTGAACTGCGGGCAATTAACTTCAATTCCACCGGCGGCGATAAAGTACTGGCCCCGTGCCTTTGGCATAAGCAATACTTGCAAAGAGGCGGGTTCTCCAATACAACGTGCCC
>JABSQK010000875.1 GCA_013215875.1 Lentisphaeria bacterium | reverse complement strand
TGTCTCATGACGCTTCCGGAACTTAAAGTTAGAAAGGGACTAACCGGTGCCCCGGTTTTACGAATCATTTTTGCTGTCCATGTATTGCATGTATTTGTCATATAATAACGCCCTCGACCTTTAAAGAACAGGCTTTTACCATAGAGCCCTTTTATAGTCTTTACGACATTGCCATCTTCCTTTTTGAATGACCGCAATAAGGCCTTTTTCAAATTAGTCATTCCAGTGGATGATATTTTAAGTGTGATGGATTGGCTGTGAGCAAAATATTCCTTTGGCTTTCTTGGGATAGCGACAATATGCATGACACTCTGAGTTGGCCAAAAAATGGCTTTCATGGTAATCCGACTGGTAATTTTTTTGGCCTGGTAGAAACCTTTATCTCCCCAGCCAAATTCGTAGTAATTATTTTTACCAAGGTGCTTTTCCAAGAAAGAGAGATCATCCCCTAATGTTTTTCCAGAAATAACAATGCCCGTATGCCATCCGTGACTGACCACATAGACAGTTTGCTCGTCAGCTTTATTTTCAGGCAAGTCCCTCCATTGCATAAATGTGCTGCAGCCGGTCTGTAGAAAAGACACAGTGATGATAAACATAGAAAAAAATATTCGTTTTTTCATAATTCCACCCGGGTTAAGTTTATCGGCAGATCTTAAATTTTTTCGTATATGCGTTTATGATCGGACAATTTTGCGAGTCTATAGTTGCCTGTATCATGCATGGGAAAGTCGAAATTGGAGCCATCTTTGGGGCTTTCGAAATTATAAAATGATTCGTAATTCTCGCACGAGAGTGCTTCGCGGTTTTCGAGCACTTTTTTATGGGTGTCTTTTTTCAGATGCGTTTTGTAACCGGGCTGCACAACTGCACTCATGAATTCTGCCATGCATCCCGACCCATAACTGAAGAGGGCGATGCGCTGATTCGACAGGTCGTCCTCGCAATTGTCGAGCAGTGATGCGAGCCCAAGGTATAAGGAAGCGGCATATGAATTACCCGTTAAGCTGTTATAAATTAAAGACTCATCTATTTTACTGGAAAATTCTTCGTCGGATACATCTGCAGCCATTGCTTTCAAAAGTTTGCGATGGGCTGTTTCAGCCATGCGTGTAAAAGGCAGATGATAACAGAAGCGGCTGAAATCGCTGTAAGATCTGCCAGTTTTTTCCTGATAATCTGTCCACGATGAAATGAGCGCTTTGATATAAATACGAATTGATGCTTTGCCATCGACCAGTGCTTCATCGCGATAATTCGGGCGCCAGAAGTCCATAACATCTTCGGTATAGAGTCCGCTTTCCTTGTCAAATGCCAGCAAGCGTGGATTTGCTGTAAGCAACATTGCCACAGCACCGCCGCCTTGGGTTGCTTCACCAGGCGTGGATAATCCATAGCGGGCGATATCGCTGGCGATGATTAAAATCTTTTCATTTGGGTACTGGTGTATGCGGGGAATACAGAGTTGAATCGCACCGGTGGCAGCATAACATGCCTGTTTTGTTTCGAATACTCGGCATGTGCTGGGCAGGTCGAGCAGCTTGTGAACAAATACCCCAGCCGCCTTTGACTGGTCGATAGCAGACTCTGTGGCAAGGATAACTGTGCTGATTTCGGAACGATCAATTCCTTCGAGGGCATGTTCAGCAGCATTGGCCGCAAGGGTGACAATATCTTCACCCGGTGGTGGTACAGCCATGAGTTCCTGACCGATGCTTGTGGTGAAGCGCTCGGGTTTTACTCCACGGTGCACAGCTAGTTCTGCCAGAGCAATGTAGTAGTGCGATGAATAAAAACTGATGGCATCGATACCGACCTTTAAATCAGACATGGCATACTTTCTATTGTTTTAAGATTAATGATTTGTTCCCTTTGAGTTTCTCAACTGAAGACATGCCAAGAAGGAACATGGCAGTTTGAAATTCTCGCTTCAAACTTTCGATAACTTTAATGACTGCATCGGGAGAGTCCATTGCTGCTTTCAAAAATGGTGATGCAAGCCCGCACAATTCGGCATTTAGGATGATTGCTTTGGCCATATCGATACCCGTACGAACACCGCCGGATGCAAAGAGATGGATTTTATCGTTTAAAGGGGCCATGGATTCGAGCGCAATAG
>JABSQK010000874.1 GCA_013215875.1 Lentisphaeria bacterium | reverse complement strand
CAAATGGTTATGGAGATCATTCTCCTGGAGGTTATAATATGTTATCAGCATTAATAACGGAGGTAGTGATGACATTTATATTTCTGTTTATAATTTTGGGAGCAACCCATTCTAAAGCTCCAAAAGGAATGGCAGGTTTAGCAATTGGATTGGGGTTAACATTGATTCATTTAATAAGTATTCCAATAACAAATACATCTGTAAATCCAGCTAGAAGTACGAGTCAGGCATTTTTTGCGGGAGATTGGGCATTAGATCAATTATGGCTTTTTTGGTTAGCACCAGTTCTAGGAGCAATACTCGCTGGACTAATTTATAAGTTTATTTTCTCTGAGGAGATAGAGGAATAAAAATTAAATAAATTACTATGGATTTAAAATCCATAGTTTTTAATATGTAAATAGGTTAAATCAAAAAAATGAATAAAAAGTTACTTCTTATCCTAACTATTACCCTATTATTTAATAATAATAAAATGTTTGCCTCTCACATTCCTGGAGCGAATATTACCTATACTTGCGATCCAGCCAATCCACTAACATATACGTTTACATTCACCATTTTTAGAAAATGTCCGGGTACACATCCTACAACTATGACATCTACCAATTTTAGCTTAACAAATACTTGTGGATTGATCAATCCTGTAGTTCCCACATTTAATCAAGTTGGAGTAGCACAAGATGTTAATCAACTGTGTGCCTCTGCAACAAGTAATTGTTCAGGAGGTACCCAACCAGGTGTTTGGAAATATACCTATGAATCTACTATTACCCTTCCTGCAGATTGCGACAGTTGGAATTTAGCTTTTGAACTTTGTTGTAGGGATGGAAGTTCCAATATGACGGGAACAACGAGCAATGATATGGCATGTTCTACCACTATGAATACTCTAACAGCACCCTGTAATAATTCACCTGTAGTAACAGCACAACCTATACCTTACGCCTGTACTAATACAAATTTTAATTATTGCTTAACTATAGCTGATCCAGATGGAGATAGCACCTACTTTTCTATGGTTGCTCCTGCTGGAAATGCTCAGGCTCCAATCGCTCATTTGCCAGGGTTTTCAATTACTGCGCCCTTAAATAATTTCGTATTAGACCCTTTTACTGGCTGTATTTCTTTTAATCATCCCAACATAGGTAATTATGTGGTAGCTATACAAATCAATTCATACAATACCAGTGGAAATCTAATTACTTCTATTATTCATGATTTTCAGATTATGGTAATTGCTTGCACAAATACTCCGCCAACAAATCCAGTTGGAGGTATTAGCAATTTTAGCGGATCAGGATCTCAAATTGGACCAAATACTATTGCAGCATGTTATGGCGATAACATTTGTTTTGATGTTGTTTTTCAAGATTTATTTGATGTAGGGAATTCTATAACCATACAACAAGATGGAACAACCCTACTTCCTGGAGCAACGTTTACTCAAACAGGAACCAATCCTGTTACAGGTACATTTTGTTGGATTTCACAACCAGGAGCTACAGGGAATGTTGTAACATTTATTGCAGAAGACGATGGGTGTCCT
>JABSQK010000873.1 GCA_013215875.1 Lentisphaeria bacterium | reverse complement strand
CAGGAATATCCACTTCTTTCAGCTCGCCAAAAGGACAAGTGCCTACTTTTTTATATGCTGCACGTTTCCAATCTAGTGCTGTTTTTAACGGCTCTTCTACGACAATCACTTCTTCTTGTACAACCGGTGCTTGAGCAAATACAGGCTGTATAAATTCTTTGCTTTCTGAAAAGAGAATATTTGCCGCCAGTAATAAAAGTGCTGCCGCCACCACAGCGCTCATTATATTTTTGGTATTTAATAGTGATGGCAGCTGTACTGGGCTTGCTGATTCCTGGTAGCTAAAGACCACTTCGTCCTCTGCAGCGTAGATATCTTGTAAGAAACCGACCAATACCACCATGCTCACTGACAAACCACGGCCGTTCATCATTTTGCGCATCATTGCCATGCCACGTTGCGACTGTTTTTTAACTGTCTCTTCTTTACGATCCAGCGCACTGGCAATATTCTTAAAATTCATGCCTTCCATATGGTGTAAGACCATTGGTTCACGATAGCGCTGGGGCAATTCACCGATTATAGATTGGATAATTTCAACGGTTTCTTTTTGCTCTAAAGCCGCACTAGGGTCTGATGGCATTGACTGAATTCTCTGTTCTTCTTTAATTTGTTGGCGGCGGTGAATGCGTGATTCACGCCGCACTATCATTCGTGCTTGATTTAACACCACTCCTATGAGCCATGGTTGAAAGGATGCCACCTCTGATTGCGGCCGCCGTTGTATGAGTTGCTCGATAGCTTGTTGGATTGCATCTTCCGCATCTGCTGCATTTCCAGTAATTTGCTGAGCAAGTATCATCAATTTTGGGCGCTGGATCTCAAATAATTCAACCAGTGACTCGCCATTATCTTCATCTATATAACGTTGCCATAAAACTTGTTCTGATTCATTCATTGAGGATGCACTCTAAATAGGAGACACTGTCTGCAAAGAACAAAACGTCCTGTTTTTCTCGTTTGAGCGAAGTTCTGTATAAGTATGTTAATAGCAGTTGTTTTTCTGTCCCTCATAGCCAAACAGCGGCAACGGCAGCACAGCGGTCTCCCCTCAGATAACCACCATGCTGCTGTTCCAGCGCTAAGGATTTGTTGTAAGCACCATACTCACAATATTTTGTATGGCCTTTTTCTCTATCTGTGTAATACCACTTGGTGGCTCGATACCAACTCCACTCAGTGGAATAGAATAGATGCCACCATTTCCTCCATCATTATTGGCTATTAACAATACTGCTGATCGAGCACCAGGAGCGGTTGGGGTGAAAGTAATTTCAAAGGTCTGTGCTGCCTCCCCTGGATTAATAGTCGCATCGTCGATATTGAGCGCAGTCACCGAAAAGTCCGCAGCATTAGCCCCAACAATGGAGATATAATCCGGAGCGGTCTGTAAAGTTAAATCATTATTGCCTGTGGCGATATTTGAAATGGTAAAAGTCTGTGTAGCTGAGGTAAACATCTCGTGACTGGCAAAATTATGATTTTCTGGAGATACTGACATATGAGGAAAAACCGTTCTTCCCGCCAAACTAAACCAAAAGTATGGATCGGTAGCCTGTGACCCATCATTCACATAATCGTTACTTGGTACATTAATACGAATATTCCATGGTTTTACCGTATCACCGCTCACTGGACGTGGACGAAAGCGCACGGTGAAATTATCAAATTCACCGGGCATAAGACCAATCACACCTGAGCGTGTATGCTGCAAGACTTCAAAATCACGTTTGATAATAAAGACTGACTCGGGAACACTTGATGTCAAATAGGTCACTCTGGTAAAATTCACGTTAAAGCTACTAGCCTCATCATTCACAATTGGTTCCTGGGTGCGAATCGTATCAGCATCATCATCAACAGCGGCAACCGTATAGGTGCCTATATTCGCTCCGCTGATAAAATGCATTTTTGCACCAATCTGTATAGTACTTAAATTCGTTGGTGGAAACTGCACTATATGTGTTGCTGAGTCTGCTGCATTTGCCGTATAAGTCGCAGTGCTTCCCGGAGCAATCAGCGCATTATTTACCGTGATTTCACGCGTACCATTATTGATATTGGTGATGGTATACGAACCTGCATTATTTTGCCCAGCGGTGACATTGAGAAAATCACCAACACTTAAAGAATCAAAAAGATTATTTCCAGCTCCGCTCACTGGAATTTGAAATGTATCTCCATTGACAATTTCCGTCGCATACAGAACACCGGGCAAAAATGAATCGCCAAGGGATTCTTTGGTCGTAACCCAGGTGCCATCGGCCGCAACAATATCAACCGTAAACATAGTATTTGATGGCGAAACTGATGCATCAGAGAAGACAACATTATCTCCTTCACGAATACCCTGCTGTGCATTGGCAAAAATAATGACATTCGATACGGTCACATTATTTCCTAAAAAAGCATTATATGCGTTAAGCGTTGCATTCGTAGCAATTATTTCTGCCACCGGATTACCTGATCCAATACATTGAATATAACTGGCCGGTGCGCTACTATGTGGGCTTACCCCTGTATTAGCCAATTGCGGATCCACATTTGGCATAGGGTAGGTGTTTGCCGGAATCGTTTCTAGATCCACCAAATCAATTGGCGTATCAAAATCTAATCCACGCACATAACCATAATGAATTCCATTGGGGACTGTTGGTCCACGTACCAGATCAATATTTAAACGATGGTTTGGCAATGGTGATACATTATGCACATAAAATGTTTTACTCACATCTTGGGCATTAGTCTGAAACACCGTGCCCGGTATGAGCACATTATTCCATTCACCACCATCCGCATCACCAAAGTTGGTAAAATCTAAATTACGCGGTGTATTATCAAACAGTGGAATACTCAGGCCATTGCCGCGAATATCTATAGTTGGATCAACAGCCATTTTATTAATCGCAAAATTAAAATCTCTACTGCCTACAACTGTGCCCGATACCGGAATGATCACCGTTGCTTCGTCACGACCAAACCATGTCCGTCCTGCGTTAATGGTAAAATCTAAACTTTCTCCGGGCAACAAAAAATCAACTGGGTCATTAATTGTCAAAGTGAAATCTTTCGAATTCGCTT
>JABSQK010000872.1 GCA_013215875.1 Lentisphaeria bacterium | reverse complement strand
GCAGGTGGGATTCGTGCGCAATATAGGATAACAATGATTCTAGTACCCATTGCGGCGATTGGTATTGCGCTTGCTTATCAAAGTGTAGTTGATAGAAAAAGGTGGTGGCTGGCAGCTCTGTTCACTGCCCTCTGTGTCGTGGAAAATTTCGAGTCTCTGGGAACAGTTGATAGGATTTATGTGGAACAGCATGTTGCCAGCATTGTACAGAAAGTAGACCCCTCTAGCAAGGCCTTTTTTCTTGTGGGCACAAACAAAGATGTTCGATGGGTGGCTGATGATGCCGCCTGGGTGACTTTGGCTACTGGCATACCAACAATCAATGGGCGCTATGGAAACTTTCCGAGCGGATACGATCTTAAGGAATATGCGTATGGTATGTATAATGATAAGAACCTCAGTCGGAAAGAGGCAAAACTAAATATGGAAGAAGCACTTCAATGCTGGCTCGATACTCACGGAATTAAGCGTGAAGACGTGCAATGTATTGAATATGAGACACTCGAAAAAATAACATTAAAACCTTATCGAAACGACTGAGTCGGCAATTAATAATCGTCAATGCAAGATTAGTTGCAGCCGGGCTAGTAGTGAGTCTGAGCCGTTAGGGTTGCAGTTCCAGTTCCGATCTAATACAGTGTGGAATGACGGGGCCTAAAAGACATCTTAGAGGCGCTTTGTTGTGTGGTATATTTAAAAAAATAGAGCTCTACTTAAATAGAGCTCTATATCGCCTCACTAATGAAAAAGGGTAGTTCCCCAATAACTATTTCTAAATTCTCTATTTCTTTGTTTCTGCTTTTTTAACGTCTGCTTTTTTAACATCGGCTTCTTTAACTTCTGCTTTTTTATCGCCACGGTCAAACTGAATGTCTATCCACATTTTCGCGTCGTCGCGGATTTCTTTCATCTCAGCTTCTTTGCTCTTCATTTTGTTGATACCCACTATAAACTGTTTGCTATGCTTTTTGGCAGTTTTTTCTACCTCTAGATAGAGCTTAGCGACCATAGCCATATTCATACCTGAGTCTATCAAATAAGGCTCACTTGTTTTGATCTGTTTGTAGTAATAGCTCAAAGCATTATATTCAACTTGTATAGCAGTTCGCTCTGCAATCATAAGTGGATATTCTTGAGCCAGATAATCCGTATGCCATTCTTTGTAGACTTTATTGTTGCGAACAGTTACTTCCTTGAGGAATTCTTTATTTTCAAGATCGTCCTTTTTAAGCTTTTCTTCAGCATAACCCTCATTGAGGATCTTCTGTGTTTCCAGCAAATAAGCGTACGATTTGGCCTGATAAAAATTCCATTTACTCGCTACGGCATCTGTTAGTTTGACATTCGCTTTTAAAGCACGGGTTGCTTTTACAGAGGCGATGGCTGCAGCAATCTCAGGATCATTTGCATCATTTTTATCCTGGGCACTGACTAAGCCTGAAAAGGTCAGTAAGAGTGCGGTGAAAACTACGTATAAGGGGGCAAGTCTATTTTTCATATTAATCTCTCCAATTTTTCTTTATAATTCAGTTCCCCATATGAAAACAGAAATGAGGATTAGTTCCATCATTATTTAACTTTTATCAAATAAATATTTTCGACATAAAATTGACATTTTTCCATAGTATGTATAGTAGCAAAAATAAACATAAAATTACAAATGAACAGGAAAAAAATAACATGACAGTTGCTGAGCACACAATTGATGATTCCGTCGACAAATTATTAGTCATTAGTGATATACACGGCTTCAAACATCCTTTAGATTATTTAGATAAGATCCGTACGAACTATTCATCCTATAAAATCATTAATAATGGTGATCTTTGTTGCGGGGGATTAGACGTGCCCTACGTCATTGATTGGTTACGAGAAAATGTCGGCGAACTTTCCACTCGCGGTAATCATGATGATACGTTGATTTTCAAAAAGGGTGACCCGGATTATAAACCAGGCTCCGAGCAGCATGATTATCTTAAACTGAATCAGGCTCAGATCGACTATGTAGAAAATATGCCCTATGATTTGAAGCTCAACTGGCGCGGAAAAGAGATACAAATCACACACGGGCATACGGCACGGGATGGAAGTGGATGCTCGTGGCGTGCAACACCGGATGAACAAATAGAAAAGCTTACTGTTCCCGGAGCAGATCTGTGTATCAGCAGCCATACGCACTATGCATATATACATAAAGGTGAAACTGGAATCTACGCCAATACTGGATCGCTCAGCATAACGATCAACGGTGTACGAGAAAGTGGTACAGTGCATTATCAGAAAGGCGAGAGTGACTTAGGTGACCCCAATGAATTACATCAAAGCTTTCTTGAGATTTCGTGCGAGAACGGCGAACTGGAGTTGAAGATAATAAGACTGGACCTTGACCGTGACATGATGATACAAGGACTTCTCGATGGTGGCCATGGTAATGCAGAGGTATATAGCCGCTGGCTCAGAGAAGGAATTTATCCACAGTCATAGTAATAAATATGGGAAGTAAGAATTTTACCAAAGTAAGGTAGCCCAGGTCGAAAGCCTAATGGCACTTCCTTAAGGAGTAATATATCCATTTCTGTGAATACAGAAAGTGTCACCTTTGACTCTCATTTTCTCTCGTGGCTTGATCATAAATGGAAACTTTTGAACTCGCCTTTTCTGGCACCGAGGTTCGCTT
>JABSQK010000871.1 GCA_013215875.1 Lentisphaeria bacterium | reverse complement strand
ACGCAGATAAAATTGCCTGGCTCTGAACTGCGTGACTTAAAACCTGTCGATATTTTTAGCCAATGCTATAAGGATAGCTTTGGTGAACTTCCAGATTCCGACTGGATGAATGCATTTCAGGAACTGCTCGATAGCAGCGAGGGCTCGGAATGAAAATCTTATCTGTATCAGGTGAAAATATTGCCAGTCTGGCTGCGCCATTTGAAGTGAACTTCGATAAACCACCCTTATCAGATGTGGGTATCTTTGCTATTACAGGACCGACGGGATCGGGTAAAAGCTCAATTATCGATGCGATTTGCCTGGCCCTCTATAATAAGGTGCCGCGTTATTTAAATATGGAGCAGATACGTTTTGTTGATTCCGTTGACGACGAATTAACTGCCCGCGACTCGCGCTGGATACTACGCCGGGGTTCAGACAGGGCGGTAGTCGATGTGGAATTTATCGGCCAGGATGGCTTGCGCTATAAGGCCCATTGGGAGGTTCATCGTGCCAAACAATCCGGCAAACTACAATCGGTGAAAATGCGTTTTCTATGCATGGACAGTGGAGAGGAATGTGGCGATCAGAATATTACCATTACTTTGAATGAAATTGAAAAACGTATTGGACTGAGCTTTGATCAATTTCGCCGCTCTGTGGTTCTGGCTCAGGGTGATTTTGCCGCCTTTCTAAAGTCCCGCAGTGATGAACGCGGAGCGTTGCTTGAACAATTGACCGGTACAGAAATATATTCGAAAATATCTAAGGCTGCCTATGAACGCTATTCTCAGGAGAAATCATCGATTGAAGCTACTAAGCAAAAGATTGATATAAATGCTGCTAACCTTCGTACAGATGAGGATCTCGCATTACTTGAAGAGGATATAACAAAATTCGAAAAAAGTGCGACTGAGAAAAAGGCAGCTCTGGAACTTCAACAGAAAGTGAATAAGGCATTTGAGATTCTAACACGGTGGCAGAGTGACCACGATAAGGCAGTGCTTGATCTTGAACTACTGAATAAAAAACTCGCAGAATTCGATGCTCTGCGTACAGATATAAAGCTATATGAACAGTTGATTCCAAGCCAGACGAAAATATTAAAATCTGCGGAGATCGAAGAACGCCTTAAAGAATTAAATACGGATATTGAGCGTATAAAGGAACTTATCACGGATGCAGAGGTTGAATTGAAAGAATTGACAAAGTCTCTCAAAAATCTGCACTCTGAATTAACCGTAGCTGAAAGTGACGGAGCGAAAAAAGATGCTTTAATAAAAGAAGCGATTGGTTTGGACCAGGAAATTAGCTCACTGAAAAACCAGCTAAGTGTTATACAGGAAAGATTGCACGAATTAATCAAAGAGCAAGCAACACAAGCAACTGCCTTACAAAAGCTGACGAATGAATTGACTATAGAAGAGCAGCAAATAAACACGATAAACGAATTTGTTAAACGTCATCAATCCTTAATGGACCTTGTTCCAGAATGGCGCTTCTGGGAAAGCAAAATCGATTTTTTAATCAAGAGTCAAGGGCTTAAGAAACAATATGCGAAGGCGATCTCACTTACGAAAGAGGAACTTTCTATTTGCCTGAAGAGCCTGGAGTCGAATAAAAAACAGATGTCTAATGCAGATATAAAGCTGACGAAACTCAAGGGCGAACTGAATTCACTTAGAAGCAAAACACGCAATCAAAATATCGAACAGGTGGATGATGATCTGCAAGATGCCCATGAGCGTCGAAGCACGATCCTGAAACTTATTGAATGGCATGCCCAACTTCTCTATTTCAATGAACAACATGAAACAGGACTCAGTGAAGTAAAAATACTTCAGGGCAATATTCAAAAGCATCAGCGTAAGGTGAAACGCCTGCAAAAGAAATTGGAAAAAAGTGAGATTCAATACGAAGAGGTCATGCGTCTGTATAAGCAAAGCCAGTCATCGATGGACCTTGAATCATTGCGCGGTGATCTGCGCAGTGGCGATCCATGCCCTCTCTGCGGGTCGGAAGATCATCCTTATAGTGAATTATTTTCACATACCGAGCAGCTACTCGATGGGTTTAAGTCGAGGGTAGCTGAACTCGAAGCAGAGAAACAACATACTCAGAAACAACTTGCCTCTGAACAGGCACTGCAGCATGCCGAGGAAGAGCAGGGGGTAGAATATCTCAAGCGGGCAAATGATTCGCGCAAGAATTTTGATGACCTCCAGAAGACCTGGAAAGACTGCCTCGAATCACTTACAAGTAGTATCAATGTGAATCCACTACTGCTTGAAAAAGAAGAGCTTGATAAACTTTTATCATTTGAGCAATCTATAATTAAACGGGCAAATCAACAAAGCCAGGATTACAGAAAGCAGCAAACAGAGCTGAGTTCCTTGCATGAAGGGATTGAACAGCATCAGGAAATGATTAGTGCACTCACAAATGAACGAACAGCATTCGAAAAGAATGAGCAAAAATTAAAGCAGGATATCGACCGTTATACGGAAGACCTTAAAACTGCAGAAAACGACGTAACGACAAGTTCTGCGGAAATTCAAAAAGTTCTCGAATTTAAGGATGCCGATAAGGCAGAACAATTCCGCGAAAAATGCCGGACAATAATCAATGAGCTCAACGAAAAAGTCGCAAAACGTGAATTGGCAGAAAAAAAATCACAAGAGCTTAAACACTCAATCGACCTGGATGTGAAATCCATAGATGCCCTTAAAGCGTCAAGCAGTACCCTGGGTGCTGAAATAAAAGAAATGGAAAAGCAATCTACAAATTTAAGCGACAAGCGCAAGTCTCTTTTTGAAGGAACGATTGCCGCATTTGAGAAGCAGTACAAGGATCTGCTTGAGTCACTCAAGAAATCAATCGCTCAGAGTGAACGGCGCAAATACGAACTAGACCTGAACATCAAGACAAATACCAAGCAATTGAGCAATTCCACAGCGGAAATAAAAGAATTGGCAGCTGCGGATCAAAAAATTAAAAAGGATCTGGCATCGCAATTAGACGAACTGAAAATTGATTTTGAAGTTGCTAGCCGTATTACCTCTCTCGATGTGAGTTACATAAATAAACAGAGAGACTTAATCGGCCGGACAGAAACCGAATATGCAGAATGTGAGCGCTTCTTGAAACGCTGTGTGGAAGAAATTGACAAAGTTAAAGAAGAGTGTGTTGGTTACGAGAAACGTGATGAGGTAATAAAGAGTATCGTTATTCTGGAAACAGAGATTGCCGAGTTAACCAAAGACATTCATAAAAATGAACAAATTCTTCGTGATGAAGATGAGAAGATGAAAGCATTTGGCATTCTCCGGGATGAGCTAAAAGAACTTGAGCCACAACTGCATTTTTGGAAATCAGTAGCAGATCTTATCGGCAGCTCAGATGGTAAAAAATTTCGCAGTTTTGCACAGGGAATCACCCTCGACTTTTTGCTGCAAGCTGCGAATGAACGCTTGCAGGATCTCTACCCGCGTTATTATTTGCGCAGAAATGCACAAACCCTCGACTTTTATGTGATCGATGCAGAAATGGATGACGACTTGCGCAGTATTAGCAGTTTGTCAGGTGGTGAAAGTTTTCTTGTTTCACTGGCTTTGGCGTTGGCCCTGAGCTCGATACATGCCAGCAATATAAAGATTTCCACCTTGTTTATTGATGAAGGTATAGCCAATCTCGATGAAAAAACTGTTGAACTGGCTCTGGATACACTGGACAATCTACAATCATATGGCTGTCAGGTAGGGTTGATTTCCCATGTGCATTTTCTCTCGGAGCGGATTCACACCCAGGTGAAAGTCATTCCTTCCAGTTCCGGGCGAAGCAGCATAGAGATCATGTCTTAGCCTAGTTAGGTTTTTGTAGACGATTAATCTCTGAGAGCTTCTCTATGACAAATGTATCGTCAGGTCTGTATTGCAGCCGAACCTTATAGAAACGTTTTGCCATAGGATAATTTTTCATTTGCATGTATACATTGCCGGCACCCAGATATGCATCGGATTGGTTGGGATTCAGCATGACACTTTGATGATAATCCTTTAGTGCTTTTTCGAATTGTCCACTGCGGGCATAAAAGTTAGCACGCTGTAAGTAGAGGTAAGAGGGGTTTTCCTTCTTTTTCACCGCTATATTTATCGCTTTAGAAAAGTAGGGCTCTGCTTTTTCATACTCTTTTTCCAGTTCATAGATAAATGCCAGTTGAGTCATCGCTTGAGTATGGGTATCTTTATACTTTAAGGCAGCTTCGAAATGCACCTTGGCCAGGCTGTATTTTTTCTCATTCAACAGGATAAGACCTAAATTATGATGCGCTGCCCAGCAACTGGGATTCTTATTTACTGTCGATTGCCATAAAACCTTTTTAGATTTAAAATCGAAATTGTGATGGATACTTTTTGCAACAAGAGGGATGATGATCAGTGCTGCAATTACGCCTATGAAACGCTCTTTTTTATATTTAATTAAAAGCAGAGATAAAGCAGTTACAAAAATGCCTATAATAACGATTGTCGCATGGTATTGAAAATGATCTGCAACAAATGAATAGCGATGCGGATACACATTTATAAAGCCCAGGGCCGGGAAAAGTATACCGGCGAAAATAAGCAATCCTGCCAGCAGCCCTTTTCCGAATTTCTTGCACATGACGATTGATACACACAGCGCGAGAAGATTAATAAACATGTAAATTAAGCCGGAGGGGAAAAGTGTGTTTAAATCCCAGCGCTCATAAAAGAAAATAAGCGGATGGGGAAAGACTATTTTGCTCACATAGAAAAACAACGACCGGTTGGCAATTAATATTTTCTGCGTAAAAGTTGTATCCCATTCCACCCCCTTTGCACCAACATGACTGATTTCCAGCCAGACAGTGGTCATGGCTAAAGAAATTCCGATGATAAAAAATGGTATTAAGAACAGACAGATTTTCCATTCAGGTTTTTTCCATTCAGTCGATTTCCACCACAGCAAAATAATGATCACTGCCGGCAAGGAGCAAACCACAGTCTTTGAAAGCATGGCCAGAATAAATAAGAGTAATGAAAGAAAGTACATATTTATTTTTACTTTTTCTAAATCATCCAGTTTATTTATTGCACGGATAAAACAGAGCAGGGAGGCAATCGCAAAAAAGAGCGACAGGGTGTTTTTTCGCTCGGTAATCCATGCAACAGATTCCACATGCACAGGATGAACCACAAAAATAACTGCGGCTAGCCAGGGCAGGGGAATTTTTAATTGCCGGAAGAGCAGAAAGATTAACAGAGCAGTGGTGGCATGCAGCAGGATGTTAATGATATGATAGCCCATAGGGTTCAGGCCCCATAATTGATATTCGAGCCAATAGCTTGTATGTACCACCGGGTAATACTGTGGTATCGACTTGGGCTTCGACCAGATATTTTTCAGTCCCTCAAAGCTGCGAAGCTGCTCATTCTCAGTGACATAATGGTTGTCATCCCAAATGTAGCCATTTCCAACTGACGGATAGTAGGCAATAAATGCCAGTAGATAAAGACCGGCGATAAAGATAAAAAGCTTTTTTTTCTCCATCCCACACTATAACGTCTTCTTTAGAAACTACACAGGAATTAAAGGTATTTTTCTACTGGGCATTGTGGCCTCTGGCCCGAAATTTATAAGCGTTTCGCACTTAATATCATCTAATGATATTCAAGTAGGGTAGCCCAGGTCGCTAGGCCTGGGATTAATCGTTAATTAAACCACAGCTCTGATGGAGCGTAGTATTTTTACTTCGCTCCTGCAGAGCTATATCTCCTATTGCATATATACCTAGGCCTGCGACCTAATGGCACTTCCTTAAGGATTTTTTATCCTTTTTCTTTTTAAAATAAAAATGCTCGTTACCTTGAGAAAACCACTAACCCAAAAGAGTAACAAGCATGAGTGAATATACCCCTCTCCTTCCTGATTTTCCAGTCCGTT
>JABSQK010000870.1 GCA_013215875.1 Lentisphaeria bacterium | reverse complement strand
TTTTCCCTTCAGATAATACGTAAACATTTTTAGCATAGCGATCCATTAGCGCACTTTTGTCATCATATTTTCCCAGCTGACCAACTCTAATCAAATCAATCCCCTCTGGTAATTCGATGTAATATTTAACATTTTTGGCCATCGTCACTTTGCCGTGCACAGGATTGGTGAACCAGTTCGGCACAATCAGGTTGTTGGCGATATACATAGTATCGTGGATCGCATCAAGGGAGATTGTCAGGGGCCCAGGTTTGACATCCAACTTCCATACCTTTCGCAAGGCCTTGACCTCAGCAGCTGTAGCCTTTGAGTATTTCGGCTTCGGTATGCCGCCAATTGTCGGAAATATCACCGCATCATGAAAGCCTTTCCAACGGCCTTGATCCTTTCCTTTCGTACCCCAGCTACTGGTGCCCAAATGGGGCGCCACCGTCCTTGTATTGCGGCCAATATTTAAATGCCAAACGCCATCGTCATCTGGCTTCACTCCTAAACCAGCAAAAGGTATCGCTAACTCCGCTGTCCAGTCCTTGGCATTTATACGGGTCGCAGATAAAATACCCTTTATATTGAAATCATTACGCTTCCTTTTACCATAATTGATGCAAACTGAGTCAAAAAGCCCACCCATAACACTCAAAGAAATCTGGAAATAATGATCGCCTGAATGATCCGTATCGATAAAAAGCTCAATACTGTCATCCCGAAACGTTGTGCTATCGCGCTTCTTCGCAGATTTCTGTATCTTGTCAATATTGGGTTCGTAACAGCGAATTCCTACATAGAGATATTTCTCGTCCGCCGCAAGCGCAAATGTGGTCAAAGGTTTGGCAATCTGTTTCTTTAAATAAGCCTTTGAATCAAAATCATATAATCCCTTATGAAATTTCGCCTTCTGCCACACGTCGTCATCAAGTTTGCCATCAATTAATGCACCCGTTTTTGCCGGCAGAACGACATAATCAAGATCAGTCGCTGCAATAGGCTTATCGGCTGCCATAGAAGCAAATGGTGCAAAAAACAATAACATTATAAACACTACTCTTACACGCAAAGCAGATACGCTACCCTCTGTAACTGTCATCTTTGTAACTGTCATCTTTTAACCTCTTAATTTTTTATAACATAAATTCTCTTTTTGCATTTGTAAAGCCGAAAGATAAAGATTAATGTAATCAAAGTAACCAATATGATCAATCTAGCGAAATAAGGAGGTACAGTGCAGAATTACCTATATAAAGAGACCGAGCTTGAGTTATTGGAGATGATTAACGGCCTGGAGATTGGTACTCGCTTGCCACCGGAGCGGCAATTATTAAAGACATTTGATGTGAGCATGACTACCTTAAAACGGGCCCTGAACAATTTAGCTGGCCGGGGCATCCTTCGTCGAATTGTCGGCCGTGGCACCTTTGTTTTACACAAGCCTGAAATAGTGATCAAGCAAGAACGCTCTCCCTTAATATTTACCTGGGAACCTTTCAGTAATTTTGATTTTTCCGGACTTGACCTTGTCCCAGAGAATCATGTGTTTCAACGTCCGGAGTATTATCGCAGCTTAGCTGATGCATTGCGCAAGAAAGTTAGTCCGGATATTATGTTAATGGCGTCTCAGTTTCCTATTTTTCAGGAAAAAGCCACCTTTATGAATTTAGATTATATGCAAATTAGCCTCCCGGCTACGGACGGGTATTTTGCCAATATGACCAATTTCTTTTCGGACTATTCATTTCGTTTTGCCTTGCCCTTATTATTCTCCTGTCAATTAATCGCAGTTTCTTCTCATTCAAAATATGACGGTTTAGCAGCGCGGTTGCAGGAAAAGGATTTTTCTGACTTTGTTGAATTTGCCACATATATTTATGAGGAATTGCAACAGCCGATGATTTTTTTCCCAGAATATTTGCAACTATTTTTAATGCAAAGTGGACCCTTGTTTGACCCCACAAGTGGCGACAACCTTTTTGACACTTCTAATGGCCAGCGGCAATTGGAAGGATTAAAAGATCTAATTGATTCTGGTCGTCTGATTAATCCTTTCTGCAGTTCCATAAAGAACCAGATAGATTTATTCTGCGATGGGAAAACTGGCGTTCTGGGTCCTTTTTTCGCCTTCAATCTCCATAAATTAAAGGGTGATTTTGAGTTAATTCTACCACCGTTCGGCAAATCCAGCTCGAATTTCATCAACGCTATGGGACTGACGATCCATAGTGAGACAGCTTTGCCGGACGCATCGGCTATTTTAGTCAAACATATGGGGAGCGATGAATCTGTATTGAAATTAGCTTATGAAGGACGGGGTTTTCCAGCGCAGAAGCATCTTTGTAAGCGTTATATGAAGGCCAATCATCCACTTATATACTCGAACTATGAGAGATTTGAAGATGAGGTCGCCAATGCCAGCATAAGCTCAAATGACGTCAATGACGTTCGGATCCGGGGTGTTTTAATAGATGCAACTATGAAATACCTCAGCGGTAAAATAAACCTTCAGGAGGCTGCCGATATTTGTAGTGAAAAACTCAGCGACTTGGTACAAACTGAAGAACGGGAAGAATATTTAGGCTATCAGGCAATATGACTATCGAGTGAAACCTGATAAAAATAAACTTTGAAGCTCGCTGATTCTGATAAACCATCTATAAAACCTGAGAAAAAACAAAACAGATATGGCTAAAAAAATACAAGACAAAAACAAAGGCCCCATTTATCCAGAAAAGGGCGATAACAACCTGGATTATACAGAGGCAAACTTAAAGACACTCTTGCGAAAGTATCCACTTCGGAAAATTGTCAAAAAAGAAAAAACGGAATACAAGAAACTTATTGCCCTTTCTAAATGGGTCGGTGAACAATGGCAGCATGGACGAGAAATGGACCAATGGCTTGATCCCGTACGTCGACATAATGCGGTTGAAATCTTGAAAAAAGCACACAAAGGCGGACGCTTTAATTGTTTGTATTTCGCAACAGTGCTGGCAACATGTGCTGTTGCCTTAGGGTATCGGGCACGACGGGTATATATCATCGGCCATGTGGTGGCGGAAATATGGTCAGAAGATTATCAGAAATGGATTCTCTTTGATCCCGATGATCGGGTTCACTTTGAAGCCGCTGGCATACCCTTGAGCGCCTTTGAATTACAGCAAGCTGTACGAAGACGAAAGGTAGCCGATATCACCCTGCTACAACTCAAGCCCTGGCCCCATTTTTTAGAAAAACCGCCCGCCTTGAAGGTCGGCAGCAAAGATTATGAATCCTGGAGAATGGATAAAAGAAATCGCAGTGTAAAACGCTACCGTAATATCACCCGGTATATGTAAAATTTGTGTGATAGACAATGCACATTGTAAAATAAATGAAGGACGTCTGATATGTCAAGAAAAGTAGTTGTATTTGGAGCGACCGGTGAGATCGGCGGGCGTATAGCAAAAGGCTGTGTGGATGCAGGGCATTCTGTTATCGGCGTCAGTCGCGGGACGAATACACGGGAGATGGTGGATCTCAATGGTGTTGAGATGATCCAGGGAAACAAAAGGGATGAATCCTTCATGCGTGATGTCGCGGCTAAGCTGGATGTTGATTCGGTCATTGATTCTGTGCCGTCCCCAGAAAGTGTGATCATGATGCATAAATACATGAAGCAGGTTGAGAACGTTTTTATCTGCAGCTCAACCGGGACGTATGTGCCGCTTCAGGCTCTACCAGCGGATGAAACGCATTCATGGCGTGAGGATACCGGTCTGAATTTTCATAAGCAATCTGTACGTGATGCCCATGCACTCGATTTATATGAGCAGGAACGTTTCCCTATAACTATATTTCGTCCGACAAATATCATTGGGCCCGGGCGAATACCCTTGGAGCTATGGGGCGGTCGGGACATTCAGTTCTTTAAAATGCTGAAAGCAGGCGAACCGGTATCTATCCCGCAGTGTGAGGATGTGCTGCTACAGCCAGGCTACAACACGGACCTGGCCAGTGCATTTGTCAAAGCTCTGGATTTTCCGAATACGGTACGCGGGGAAATATTCAACATCTCATGCAGAGAGCCCATCACTCTTGGTCGGTATCTCAAGACCGCGATGGCACACCTGAACAGCAACTCTGAAATTCATCATGTCCCAGCTGAGGAGCTGCCGCATCTCTATGACGGCGTGACAATGGCATACGGCGTGGAGTTTCTGCTGCAGGATATGAGCTACGATATCGGCAAGGCTGAAGATATTCTGGGTTATGATCCGACACATACTGCTGAACAGGGCTTGGTAGAGGCTCTGGACTGGTGCGAAGCGACAGGGATTCTGTAACGTTAGTCTTCGTGAATGAAGTCGAACCAGTAACGTTTGATAGTGTTTTTGTACTCGCCATTGCCGAAGCCAAGATCCGGGTCTTTATGATATTCTCCATGCCCAGCATAATGGTATGAAACCGGCACCGTCATAAATCCTTATTGGAAGTGGACTATGTCGGCGAAACAGACCTACCCGGAAAGAGTCTCCCCAACCGTCCCCCATCGTCCCTAAAGATTTTGTAATATATTTCCATATCCAGTTGTCAGTCGATTAATGAGTTGCTACTGTAGTGAATAATTTAATTAGAGGAAAATGTATGAGCTATTTATTCAGAAAAATTAATGCAATTGCCGTGGGCAGGCTGACAGTAAGGGAAAAATCGCAATGAGTCAATCTACATTGCGCATTGCATCCTGTCAGTTTCCAGTCACATCTGAGATCAAAAAGAACGCCAGTTATATTCGTCGTTTTATGAAAAAAGCTGCGACTGAGGGCGCCCATCTGCTGCACAGTTCCGAAGCATGCCTGTCGGGTTATGGCATGGTTGATTTCCCAAATTTCAAAAACTTCGACTGGTCACTTTTGCGTGATGAAACTGCCCGCCTGCAGGCCTATGCAAAGGAACTTGGGATCTGGCTAATTCTTGGATCGAGCCATTATCTAGACAAGAAAGTCGCACCAACAAACTGCCTTTACATAATTAATCCGAAGGGAGAAATTGTTGATCGTTACGATAAATGTATGCTTACAGTTCGCGACCAAAAATGCTACACCGCGGGTAATCGCCTTGTGACCCGTCGTATCAATGGTCTGAACTTGGGCTTTGCGATTTGTTACGATTCCTGCTACCCGCAGATTTACGCGGCTTATCGGGAAAAGAAAGTAGATCTGATGCTCCATTCTTTTTACAATGCCGGGGCTCTTGGAGAGACCTGCCTTTGTGAATTAACCAAGGCACAGATTCCCACCCGTTGCGCGGATAATGTACTATGGGCCGTAGCAAATAATTCGACGCGTCGTTACTCCGCTTGGGGCTCTTTTGTTGCGCGTCCTGATGCGACGATTGCCAAACAGTTGCCACGGCACCGGGCTGGCATGCTGCTGCATGATTTTCCGGATACGCTGCCGGAAAATGGCTGGATACATAATGCCGAGCCACTCAAACTTGCAAAGAATCAGAAAATGCAACTTGGTAAAAGCAGCACTCATCCACGACAAGTGGATACGAAAAGCAAAGCATAAAAAATCATAGGTCAAAGGTTAAGATGAAAAAGCGTAATGATTTAAAGGACGATAGAAGTCCGGAATAGATCGATATCTGAAGACGGCATCAGCGGGGCTCACGTATATATGGAAGCACAGGTTCTTTACCCCGATTCAAAATATCTTGTTTTGGAGCGTTCAGTCAAGAATAGTAGGTCGGGGTCTCCGAACGCGATCATCACGTGCTGCAGTTATTCGTTCGTAAATGATTCTAAAGTAGCTGTGTGATGCAGGATTAGTTTGAAGTTTTTTTTACTGGGCATCGTAGGCTCTGCTCGAAATAGTTTAAAGAGAAGTCCAATCATAAGTAGGTCGGGGTCTCCGAACGCGATCATTACGTAGTTAAAAATCAGGATGCCGAGCTGGGGCTTAAAGATCTTACGCTTTTACTTCGTAAAGAGCTTGGGATCTAGCGCGTTTCATGCAAAGCATATGTAAACGCTAGGGGCTTGGGATCTAGCGCGTTTCATG
>JABSQK010000087.1 GCA_013215875.1 Lentisphaeria bacterium | reverse complement strand
TACGAGAATATTGGCCCTATTTGCTCGGTGGAATTTTTATTCTTGGCGCTTTCTTTCCACAGGGTGTCAGCGGCGGAATTCAATATTTACATGGACGATTTAAACGTGAAGAGCCTGTATCTGCTGAAGAAAAACCCGAGGTCTCATCATGAGCAAAGACATTCTTTATGCGGAAGAGTTAAGTGTTTCATTCGATGGATTCAAAGCCCTGGATATAAATCACTTTGAATTAATCGAAGGTGAATTACGTGTCATAATTGGACCCAATGGTGCAGGCAAAACAACCTTTATGGATGTCATCTGTGGAAAAACAAAGCCGGATACAGGTCGTGTTATCATGAATGGGGAAAACCTGGTAAAAATGAAAGAGAAACAAATTGTCGATGCGGGCGTTGGCAGAAAGTTTCAAAAGCCCTCAATATTTCCCAGCTTAACTGTTTATGAAAATTTTATGTTAGCTATACGAATGAACCGAAGTGTCTGGAAATCTCTTTTTTATAAAACGAACAAGGCTCACAATGCGCGTATACAGGAAGTTGCCAGGATTGTTGGTTTGTCGGATTCTATGGAGAAAACTGCAGCCTATCTCTCACATGGGCAGAAGCAATGGCTGGAAATTGGCATTGTTTTAATTCAAGATCCCAAATTGCTCTTAATCGATGAACCTGCTGCCGGAATGACCGATGAAGAAACGCACAAAACAGGTGAATTGTTAATGAGTCTTGCAGGAACACATACCATTATTGTAATCGAACATGACATGGAGTTTGTGCGGCAAATTGCTAAAACTGTCACTGTTCTTTCTGAGGGAAAAGTTTTAGTTGAAGGTCCCATGGAGCAAGTTCAAAATGATCCAAGAGTTATTGAATGCTACTTAGGGAGTCCAGAATAATGTCAGACCAATTTCTTGAAATCGAAAATCTAAATGTGAGTTATGGACAAAGCCTTATTCTTCGGGATGTTTGCATGACCGCAAAACCAGGCACAATTACAGCGATAATGGGGAGCAATGGCGTGGGGAAAACCACCCTACTAAAAGCCATAATGGGTCTTCTGGAACTGGATAGTGGCAGTATTAGTTTATGTGGCGAAGACGTAACTAAAAGCCCGACTTACACGCGCACAAAAAAGGGCCTGGGCTATGTGCCGCAAGGTCGCGAAATTTTTCCAAAATTAACCGTCGATGAAAACCTGATCATGGGACTTGAAGCCAATCAGAAAAAAATCAAAAAAATTCCGAATACTTTGGTTTATGATTTGTTTCCAGTTCTCGCTAAAATGGGCAATCGTTTGGGCGGAAATCTCAGCGGTGGCCAGCAACAACAGTTAGCTATTTCACGGGCGCTTGTCGGTTATCCTAAAGTTTTACTTCTCGATGAACCCACCGAAGGTATTCAGCCATCCATTATTCAAGACATTGAAAAAGTATTAATCAAATTGAAAAATCAGGGAGACATGGCAATTATACTTGTTGAGCAATACCTTGAGTTTGCCCAAAGACTGGCCGACCAATATTATATAATCGACCGAGGTTCTGTGGTTGCCGAAGGTGAAATGGACAAGCTTAGTAAAGAAGATGTTACATCTTATTTAACTTTCTGACTTAATTGAACGAACAAAACAGGGATAGAGTATGAGACTGTCACCACGTGAAATAGAAAAACTAATGCTATCGCAGGCTGGCTTTATTGCACAAAAACGCTATGCCCGTGGCTTACAATTAAATTATACAGAATCTATGGCTTTGATTTCCTCTCAAATACTCGAATTCATTAGGGATGGTGAATCTGTCGCGGATTTAATGAATAAGGGAAAACAACTTTTAGGGTTTACTGATGTCATGCCGGGGGTTTCGGAGATGATCCACGAAGTACAAGTGGAAGGCACATTCCCTGATGGAACAAAGCTTGTTACGGTGCACAATCCAATCTGTCAGGAAAACGGCAATGCCGACTTTGTACTTTATGGCTCTGGATTATCAAAAGCTGCATCATCATATTCACCTGACAATTCAATTACCGACAAACCGGGTGAAACTCAAGTAATTGATGGGCACATCATTCTCAATGAAAACCGGGCAACCGTAGATCTCATGGTTCAAAATACAGGCGATCGCCCTGTACAGGTGGGATCGCACTATCCTTTTTTCGAAAGCAATCCCGCCCTGGAGTTCGACCGTGAACAGGCCTTTGGTAAACGCTTAAACATCCCTTCCGGTACAGCAGTACGTTTTGAACCTGGAGACAAAAAGAAAGTCTCACTGGTTGAAATAGATGGTAATAAAATAGTATATGGAGGCAATGCCCTCACCTCTGGTGGCATCGATAAAAAAGAGGATGCCATAAAAAATTTGCCTGATAATTTCAAACATAAAGCGGAGGAGAATTAGTCATGTCTTATAAGATTGATCGACAAGCCTATGCTGATATGTATGGAATTACCACCGGCGATAAAGTCCGTCTGGGTGATACAGAGCTCTTTATAAAAGTGGAAAAAGATCACACCATTTATGGTGAAGAATGTAAATTTGGTGGCGGTAAAGTTTTACGTGATGGAATGGGCCAGGCAGCTGGAGTCTCTCAGGAGGATGCTCTGGATACGGTTATCACAAATGCGCTTATCCTTGATTATAGCGGAATATATAAAGCCGACATTGGCATTAAAGACGGACGCATAGCCGGCATCGGCAAAGCCGGAAACCCGGATATAATGCCGGGCGTTGATGCCAATATGATAGTAGGTGTTACAACAGAGGCCATCGCCTGTGAAGGATTAATTATTACGGCTGGCGGCATCGACTCACATATTCATTTTATCTGCCCGCAACAGGCAGAGGAAGCGATTGCATCAGGATTAACCACAATGCTTGGTGGTGGTACTGGACCGGCGGCTGGGACGAATGCCACCACATGTACTCCGGGAGCAACACACATCGAAATGATGCTAAGAGCCACAGAACAATATCCCCTCAATTTTGGATTTTTAGCAAAGGGCAACAGTTCTCGTCCCGAAGGGCTGCATGAACAAATTAAGGGTGGCGCACTTGGTTTGAAATTGCATGAAGACTGGGGTACGACTCCTGCAGCAATTGACATGTGCCTCGACATTGCAGAACAATACGATGTACAGGTCTGCATCCATACGGACACATTAAATGAATCCGGATTTGTAGAAAACTCCCGTGCCGCATTTAAAAACAGATGTATTCATACGTATCATACCGAAGGGGCCGGTGGTGGCCATGCGCCGGATATATTAAAACTTTGCGGAGAAGCAAACGTCTTGCCCTCCTCCACGAATCCAACACGACCATTTACAATCAATACCATCGATGAACATCTCGACATGCTCATGGTCTGTCATCACCTGGATAAAAATATTCCCGAGGATGTGGCCTTTGCAGAGAGCCGTATACGCGGCGAAACAATTGCTGCCGAAGACATTCTTCATGATCTGGGTGCCATCTCCATTATCGCATCTGACTCCCAGGCAATGGGACGGATAGGCGAAGTTATCTGCCGTACATGGCAGACTGCTCATAAAATGAAAGTGCAACGCGGCTATCTTGATGGCGATGAAGATGATGATAACAATCGCGCCAAACGCTATATCGCAAAATATACCATCAATCCGGCAATCGCCCACGGAATGAGTAATCATATTGGCAGCCTGGAAACTGGAAAGCTTGCAGATCTCGTACTTTGGAAACCGGCATTTTTTGGGTCGAAGCCCGAAATGGTGATCAAAGGCGGTTTCATTGTGCAATCTCAAAT
>JABSQK010000869.1 GCA_013215875.1 Lentisphaeria bacterium | reverse complement strand
CGCCATAAATTGAGCAGGTTTGCATCGGGGCGGTCGATGATTCTCCCACGCCAGCGCCGGGTCATTTTTTTCGCTCCGTCACCCTGAACCTTTTTGAAATTATCCAGGCTATTTGGATCGGTGGCGAGTTTCGTAATAAGGTCGCGCCAAAAACTTCTGCGCACGGGGGATTTTTCATCGGCAAGATAAAGCTTCTGTTGCTTCAGCGCATCTTCCATTACGGTCTGTATCGCTTGAGCATCTTTTTTATCGAGCCCTTTATTAATTGTTTGGATCCATTGAATGTGTTGTCCGCGATTTAAATCCATATTATATCTCTTTGGTTTATAGCTAGAGAAAATTCTGCGGATGACTGGCAGCAATCGCCGCACCCGTCTATCGCTATGTGAGCTGGAGATTTGCCGGCTGAGATAATCGTAGGCTTCCCAGGCAAGGTCGAGTCGCATGACCTCTGCCAGTAATTGGATATTTAGCAGTTGCCAATAGGGACTGCGGCCTTCAAGCTTTTCAAGACTTGTTAGAATATGACTTGCTGTAAAGATCTTACTCTTTTTCAATGCGTCATTGAACATGAAAGTTTGTGCAGTGAGCAAAGCCTCGTCGGTATTTGGCAGGGCGCCGATGTCGACAAGCGCATTGAGCCGGGTTACCGCATAGTTGCGATCGCTGCGGCTGCGGGCGAGTAGCTGGCGCAGTACGTCGATCGCCAGATCTGTATTGCCGGGATTGTCCGCCAGCATTTTTTTAAGTTGAGCGGGCTTGGCCTGTTTGACTTCAGGATCTACAGCAGAAAGGGATTGTATCAGTGTGAGTCCTAAAAAAAGAAATAAGAGCAGACGCTTCAACCGGCCACCCTCTTATCTTTGGTAGATAGGCAGATAGCGGTAAGGCACAGCCAGAATCAAAACAGCCAGGCCGGTTTTAAACGGGTCGGACCAGCCACCACCAGGGGATTGCTTTTTAATAAGCGCCTTGCTGATCGCGTTATACCAGTGTTCATAGAGTTTGGGCCCCTTCTGATAGCTTGCTTGTATGCAATAATAATGGGCTAGATGATCGGCCTCTGACACAATCGCAGATGGCGGATATTTAAACAGTGTAGCGATGCCGCGTTTAAGTTGAGTGGATGAACGATCGCCGAGCATATAAAGGGAGAGGGGGCCTGCGCCTGCTTGATAAATAGTGCCATTACCGGCGCCACCGGCACTGTAACCAAATTTACCTGTACGCGGATTTTGATAACGGCGCACGCATCGCTTGGCTCGATTGATCACCGATTCTGGAATACGAATACCTGCTTCGCCTGCTGAGGCAAGCGCTTGTACAGCTGCGACGGTGCAGGAGATATCGCTGCCGCTACCTGAGTTCGGCTGGTAATGCCATCCGCCATCACGGCTTTGCGAACGGAATAAAATATTGACTGCCCGTTTTAAAACTGGGCCAATGTCGGAGCGTTTTGAATGGCCCCAGGCCTCTGCCAAGGCGAGTGTTGCGTAACTGTGCTGATAGAGCAGGTTGCTGGTTTCATCGGCAAAATAACCGTTGTGTTTACGCGCACGGCGGATGAGGTAACTGATGCAACGATCCATGTTTTTGCCATAGATGCCTTCGTCTGGAACATGTCCCTGAACCATAAACGCCATTAAGGCGACAGAGGTATAGGTTATCTTATACTTTTGACCAAAACTGCCATCTTCATTCTGGTTTCGTTTCAACCAGGACAGGCCTTTGGTAATGGCATTTTCAGCTTCTTTCGATAGCTTTGTAAGATGAATGCGCTCGGCAGGTGCTTTGCCAGCAAAACAAATACTGCTACTAAGCAATAGACTGGTCAGTACTAAATATCGCAACATTTTACAATTCCTTTTTTATTTCATTCTCCGACCCATTCAAAATAAGGGTTGGGGGTTATTTTTCAAGCAGCCTTAGCGTTGATATATAGGCAGATAGCGGTATGGCACTGCCAATATCAATATCGCCAGGGAGGTATGGTAAACACCACCACTCCAGCCACCGCCGGGCGACTGCTGAGAAATCAGTTTTTTGCTGATGGCATCATACCAGTGCTTATAGAGCTTGGGGCCTTTCTGATAACTTGCCTGCATGCAATAATAATGGGCCAGAAGATCATTTTCAGATGTAATGGACGCTTGCGAATATTTAAACATTGAAGCGATTCCGCGTTTAAGTTGAACGGATGAACGGTCGCCGAGCATAAAGAGAGAAAGCGGTCCAGCGCCTGCCTGATACATGGTGCCGTTTCCGGAGCCACCGGCGGTGTAGCCAAATTTACCCGTACGCGGGTTTTGATAGCGCCTTACACAACGCTTGGCCCGGTTGGTTACCGACTCGGGTATGCGAATGCCGGCTTCGCCGGCGGAGGCCAATGCTTGTACAGCGGCGATGGTACAAGAAATATCACTACCGGCGGAAGAGTTTGGCTGGTAGCGCCAGCCGCCATCACGGCTTTGCGAACGGAATAGAATATTGACGGCGCGTTTTAAAGCCGGCCCAATGTCTGAGCGTTTTGAATGGCCCCAGACTTCAGCCAAAGCGAGAGTCGCGTAACTGTGTTGGTAGAGTACATTGCTGGTTTCATCAGCAAAGTAACCGTTGTGTTTACGGGCCCGACTCAGCAGGTAACTGATGCAGCGATTCATATTTTTACCATAGATGCCCTCATCAGGAATATGTCCCTGAACCATATACGCCATCAGGGCGAGAGAGGTATACGTAATCTTATACTTTTGACCATAACTGCCATCTTCATTTTGATTTCGCTTTAACCAGGAGATGCCTTTGGTAATTCCATTTTCGGCTTCTTTCGATAATTTTGTGATATGAATTCGCTCCGATGGCGCTTTGCCAGCGAAACTTAGACTGCTGCTTATGAGCATACTGACTAGTAATAAATAACGCATAATTTAATTTCCTACAACTTGAGGGCCGGTTTTGCGCTCGGTTTTTAGTTTGCCATTGATGAAGAGCTGACGTTTGCCATTTTTGCCATAGACGACAGCCAGATAAGTAAATTTATCCGTCTGGTAGGTGTGGCCGGCATACATTCCACCATGGCTGTATAGCCCATGTGTACTCAAACCTGAAAAGAAAATCCGATAGCCCTGCACCGTTCCCCAGCGACACTGGTCCAGCATAATGCCCGCCGGCCTCTTCACCAGGGGACGAACCCAAAGCTCAATGGTGGCGGACTGACTGAAATTTAATAAGTGATTCCGTTTGACCACGCAGTTACCGCCATCGAAACGGGCATAGGTAATCTTGCCTTCGGTTATATGGCGCACATTGCCGACAATCACAGCTTTCAGTTGTTTGTTCTTTTCAACCATGTTTTCAAAGCCATTTCCTACGAGTTTGTCAAAGGTCCAATCTGCAATCAGGTTTTTGTCTGGCGCAAATTTTCCCTTAGCCCGGTTGGCGATTTCCTGCGGGGTGAGTTCGCTGCTTGAGATGCGAATGCGGTCGATGTCGCCGGCAAATTGGCCAATTGTAAGATCACTTGGCATTGGCATGATGCTGGGCATATCGTCGACAGCAAGCGGCACCCGGGCACTAATCTCAGGGTATTTTTTGCTGGTGGCTATAATCGTCACGACGCCTTTTGAACCGTCACTTTTAAATGTACCGTTAGCATTAATTGTTCCGCTTGCCTTCTTTTTACGATTGGGTAAATAGCGCCCGCCGCCATACTGACGAAAAAGGTTGACATAGCCACCGGGTTCGGCTGTCCACTTCGGCGATGTATCAACCGGCTTGCCGCTTTCATCAAAGGCTTTGTTTACATTTAAGACGGCCCCATATTGGTCGAGCGGCACTGCCTTATAGGTGAACGACCAACCTGCCGGCATCCAGACGGAGTCCGGCCGGATTTTGTAACCGGCGAAACGTGGTGGGCCACCGGGTTTAGTGGCGCGTTCATCAGCGATAAAGGTATCTGTATCATGCCAGTTGGCAAAAAGGCGCGAGTTGGGAATGATTTCCTTTCTCTGACTGGCGCTGCCCCACCAGATATGCAAGCCAGCCCAGTCGGTAATTTCATGGGCTTCTATTTTGATGTCATAAAGCTTATCTTTTTCGAGTTTTATTTTGGCCCGATCCTTTCTTGAGGAATGATGGCGCCAGTTGTGAATCAGCAATTTACCGTCGACCCAAAGACGTACACCATCGTTTACCTGAACCGTAAAGGTATAGGTTTCCGTGAAGCGCGGTTTGATCTTGGCGATCATGCGGGTGGAAAAATAATCGCGGTGTACCCCTGGCGCCGGGCTCTCAATACTCCAAACCACATTGGTATTTTTTTCTATTTTCACATGTTTAAGATTGGTAAAATTTCCTTCGTCATAATAGGCAGCCTTAAGTCCATGCCCGCGAGAGAAAGACGGTGTTCTGGTTGTTGATGCGGTAGTAGGCACAGGGCCTTTTCTTGGAACCATCACTTTAGTCGTTGTTACGGGTCCTTTGCCATCCCGGCGAATTATCTCGGCAGTGAAGCGCCAGCCACCCAGGCCGGGCGAGCTCTCCACCAGAATACGGCTCCAGCCCTTTGGCAGACTTACAGCATAGGGTTTCACATCCATTGGGGAATAGTCGATGTAGTTGCGCGGGCGCCAAACCCGGATGTCTTCGCCCGGATCATTGTGAACAAGGCGGCGATTAACCCAGACTCGCGCCGCACCACGCTGGGCAAACTCGAGTACATAGACACCTGCTTTCTCCATCTTTATCCAGCTCACTGCGTATACACTGTTTGAATGAATATCACCCGCACGGTGCTTGGGGTACGGCCGGACTTGATTTTTTTTGCTTGTCAGGGCCGTCCAAACAAGGGTCTGTTTTGGAAAGACGTATTTGTCACGTAAATCGATCTTTGCTTTCATATGAGGCAAGGGGATGACCAGGTCGTCCTTTTCAAAATTAGTCGGGAATGGGCCAAGCGCATGCCATTGCTTTATGTAGCGATGTCCGAGATATGTGCGTGAGCGGCGAAACGCATAGATTGTTCGTGGCGGAATTTTACAATCGAGCATCATCTTGTCCATGTTGGCGGCGGCAGTTTTTTTGGATTTTGTCATTTCGATTTCCCATGCACCATTGAGGTAATCAATTGCTCGTGGATGATTGGGCAGCTTTTTAAGAAACCAGTGGTATTGCTTGAGTTCATCGTCAAGCGTCGGTTTGGCTAAGCCCATGAGGGTTGAAAAGAATGGATCCGCGATATCAGTTCCACCGAGAAGCGGGATGG
>JABSQK010000868.1 GCA_013215875.1 Lentisphaeria bacterium | reverse complement strand
TGAGTGCTCTCGGACCCGGTGGTTTGAATCGTGAACGTGCAAGTTTTGAAGTGCGCGATGTACATTCAAGTCATTATGGACGTGTATGTCCTATTGAAACTCCGGAAGGACCAAACATCGGTCTGATTTCTTCACTGGCTTTGTATGGCCGCGTAAATGAGCTTGGTTTCATCGAAACGCCATACCGCAAAGTGAAAGACATAAAGGTAATGAACAAAATTGATTACCTCAATGCCAATGACGAAGAAAAATTTATCATTGCACAGGCAAATGCTGTTCTTGATGAAGACGGAAAATTTAAGAATAAATATATCATGTGCCGTCATGAAGGTGATACATTAGAAGTCGCTAGAGAAGACGTACAATACATGGATATTTCACCCAGGCAGGTAGTAAGTGCTGCAGCAAGTTTAATTCCATTTCTTGAGCATGATGATGCAAACAGAGCATTGATGGGATCAAACATGCAACGCCAGGCTGTACCGCTGATGATCACCGAATCTCCTTATGTGGGAACAGGTATGGAATCTGTGGTCGCCCGTGATTCACGTGCTGTTGTTGTTGCCACTGAAAATGGTGTGGTCATTGAGTGTGATTCTATGCACATTAAAACGAGCTCCGATGGCAAAGCTGAAAGCGGGTCCAACACAGTTGTAAATTATCAGCTATTGAAGTACATGCGTTCAAACAGCAGTACATGTATTAACCAGTTCCCAATTGTTAAGAAGGGCCAGAAGGTTACTAAAAATCAGGTAATTGCCGACGGTGCTGCTACAGAAAATGGTGAGCTTGCTCTTGGTAAAAATGTCCTTGTTGCATTTATGCCATGGTGCGGATATAACTTTGAAGATGCGATCGTATTGAGCGAACGCCTCGTTAAGGACGATGTCTACACAAGTATTCACATTAGCGAATTCGATATTGCTGCTCGTGATACAAAACTGGGTCCCGAAGAAATTACCCGTGACATACCAAATGTGAGCGAAGATGCATTGCGCAATCTTGGCCATGAAGGTATCATCCGTATCGGTGCTGAAGTCAAATCCAAAGACATTCTTGTTGGTAAAATTACCCCGAAGAGTGAAACAGAACTCGACCCTGAAGAACGCCTACTGCGGGCCATATTTGGTGAAAAAGCTGCTGATGTAAAAGACAGCTCACTGCGTATGCCAAGTGGTGCTACAGGCATTGTCATGGATGTAGAAGTTGAGCGCAAGGCAGATCCAAATGCATCGCGCCTCACAAAGGTTGAAGTGAAACGTCATATTCGTGAAGCGAGATCAACATTCAAAGCAGAATATGAAGAACTAGTTGAAGAGCTTGCTGAAAAACTGGGTACAGTTCTACTGGGTTCAAAACTTCCATTTGATGTGTCCGATACACAGAATGAAGGTGGACCGCCAATTATTTCGTCGAATCGCAAAATTACTAAAGTATTGCTTCGTAAGTTGTCAGCCAACCACGATCGCTATAAAATGCCAAACAGCCCGACGAAAGATCAGATCGATGAGATCGTCAAAAGCTGGGGCCTGAAACTGCGCGATATTGAAACACGCCGTGATGAAATCATCGGTCGTTATGAAGATGGCGATGGTGAAGATCCGGGTATTATCCGTAATGTAAAAGTTTACATTGCCAGCAAACGCAAAATTCAGGTTGGTGATAAAATGGCCGGTCGTCATGGTAACAAAGGTATTGTTGCCCGCATCGTATCCCATGAAGATATGCCGCATATGGCAGACGGAACACCAGTTGATATTTGTTTAAGTCCACTTGGTGTACCGAGTCGTATGAATATCGGACAGGTTCTCGAAACACATCTTGGACACGCCGCAAAAATCCTCGGATTCAAAGTTGCCACACCGGTATTTGACCATATCGATGAAGATGCAATTCATGAATTAATCCAGGAAGCCAAAGAAGCCAAAATCAGCGAACGTGAAGGCTGGAAAGTTGGCAAGAAAGGCGAAACAATTGATGAACATGGTAAAGTTCGTGAAGATTATTTCATTGAAGCTGATGGTAAAGTCAGACTTCATGATGGTCGCACAGGACAGCCATTCAAACAACGTATCATGATCGGTGAAATATACATGCTGAAACTTGACCATCTTGTGGTTAGCAAAATTCATGCACGTTCTGTCGGTCCTTATTCCCTTGTTACGCAGCAACCACTTGGTGGTAAGGCGCAACACGGTGGACAGCGTTTCGGAGAAATGGAAGTATGGGCACTCGAAGCATATGGTGCTGCATATACATTGCAGGAAATGTTGACAGTAAAAAGTGATGATGTAACGGGTCGTACAAAGATTTACGAATCAATTGTACGAGGTGATAATTCACTACAGGCCGATGTACCGGAATCGTTTAACGTTCTTATGAAAGAAATGAAAAGTTTATGTTTAGATATTCGCCCGCTGAAAAGTGGCGCGATTCAATAAAGGAGACGCATTAAATGGCAAAAAGTCAAAATGCAGCAGTAAGAGAACTCTTAGGACTGGATGATACAGATGTATTTAGTTCAGTTAGCATACAAATTGCATCTCCTGATGCGATACGCTCATGGAGTCATGGCGAAGTAAAGAATCCGGAAACGATTAATTACCGTACATTTAAGCCCGAAAAAGGTGGTCTTTTCTGCGAAAAGATATTTGGTCCTACACGCGACTGGGAATGTGCCTGTGGTAAATACAAGCGTATTAAGCACAAGGGTATTGTTTGTGACCGTTGTGGTGTAGAAGTCACCCATTCACGCGTTCGTCGTGAGCGTATGGGGCATCTCGAGCTAGCCGTACCTGTTACACATGTATGGTTCTTCAAGTGTATGCCTACACGCCTGGGAATGATTCTTGACATGACAGGAAAAAACCTCGAACGTGTCATTTATTACGAAAGCTGGATTGTTATCGATAAGGGAAATACACCCCTTCAGGAAAAGCAGCTTCTCACTGAAGATGAATACCGTGAAGCACGTGAGCTTTATCAGGATTCTTTCAAAGCAGGCATGGGCGCAGATGCTCTATTTGATTTGCTGTCGAAAGTAAATATCGAAGAATTTTATCAGCATCTTGTCGACTTAATGGAAGCAACAGGTAGTAAAGCAGAACGCAAAAAAATTGCCAAACGCATGCGTCTTGCTGAAGGTTTGTTGAAGTCTGATATGCGTCCTGAATGGATGGTTCTTACGCACCTGCCAATTATACCTCCGGACCTGCGTCCACTGGTACCACTGGAAGGCGGACGTTTTGCTACATCCGACTTAAATGATTTATATCGCCGCGTAATCAACCGCAACAACAGATTGAAAAATCTGTTGAGCTTACGTACACCGGAAGTAATTATTCGTAATGAAAAGCGTATGCTACAGGAAGCAGTTGATGCATTACTGGACAATGGTCGTCATGGCCGTGCTGTAACAGGCGCTGGTAATCGCCCGCTTAAATCATTATCGGACATGCTCAAGGGTAAACAGGGACGTTTCCGCCAGAACTTACTGGGTAAGCGCGTTGACTACTCCGGCCGTTCTGTAATCGTTGTTGGTCCAGAACTGAAGTTGCATCAATGTGGACTGCCAAAGAAAATGGCCTTAACACTTTTTGAGCCATTTATCATCCGTCGCTTAAAAGAACTCGGCTTTGTTCATACTGTTCGCAGTGCCAAGAAAATCGTTGAGCGCGGAGAAACACAGGTTTGGGATATTCTCGAAGAAGTAACAAAAGGACATCCGATTCTTCTTAACCGTGCGCCTACATTGCATCGTTTAAGTATCCAGGCATTTGAGCCCGTACTTATCGAAGGTAATGCTATACGTGTTCATCCTCTCGTTTGTTCCGCATATAATGCCGACTTCGATGGTGACCAAATGGCCGTTCATATCCCACTATCAAATGAAGCACAGATGGAATGTTCCACATTACTTCTGGCGCCAAATAACATATTCTATCCGTCAAATGGACAGCCAATTGCAACACCGACACAGGATATCTGTCTGGGTTGTTATTACCTGACGTATATTAAACCTGGTTCACTTGAGCGTGCAGAAAATCCATCCGCCTACAGCGATGTGTTTGAAGCAATCTCTGCATACGAAGCAGGAGCGATTCAATTACACGACGCAATCCGTTTGAGAAACCCTGACTTTATGCAGGAAACTGTTTGGGGTGTAGACGATCAAAAGATGATTGTTACGACTGTTGGTCGTTGTATCTTCAACGAAGTTTGGCCTGATGAACTTGGATTCTTTAATAATATCGCCACCAAGGGTTCCTTGAGCGATCTTGTAACCAGTGGTTATAAGCACATTGGTCGTGAGCGCACTGTCGTTGTTCTCGATGATTTGAAATCACTTGGCTTTGAATACGCCACTCAAGCGGGTTTCTCATTCGGTATTACCGACATGATTATTCCTGAAGAAAAACCTGCTGTCGTTAAAGAAGCACAGGAACGTGTCGATGAAATTAGAGATCGTTTTAACAGTGGTGTTATTACCAATGATGAACGTCATAATCAATGTATCGATATCTGGACACAGGCAAATAACCAAATTGCCAATGCCCTGTTCCACACACTTGAGCGTAATGAAGACCGCGATGAGATTAACCCGATTTGGGCAATGCTTGATTCAAAAGCCCGTGGTAGCCGTGAGCAGATTCGTCAGCTTGCAGGTATGCGCGGATTGATGGCAAAACCATCTGGTGAAATTATCGAACGGCCTATTATCGCGAATTTCCGTGAAGGTCTGTCCGAACTGGAATTCTTTATCAGTTCACATGGGGCACGAACAGG
>JABSQK010000867.1 GCA_013215875.1 Lentisphaeria bacterium | reverse complement strand
GCGTTATTCAAGAAGGGGATCATCTGCGTTTATTCTATAATGGCAATTCTTATGGTGCTACAGGAATGGGTACCGCAGTATCTGCACCATTGCGGGCATTTATCACTGAGGGCATGTGTGCGCTGAGAATTGTAGCATCTTGTGAAGACTTTGAGTGGTTGTACCGTTGTCCGGAAGGATTGAATTGTAACGAAGGTACGTTTAAAAGCTATGATTGTCCTGTTCTTGATTGGCAGGGACCCAATGAGAATGGCCAAGTCTGGCATGAATGGGAAACAAATGATGCTGACTTTGCCATCTTAAATTCGAAAGATGGCGATATGACCATCATTCAGGGAATTTCGTATCGGGTGATTGTCAATCATGTGAAGAACGGCCTGGAAATAAAAATGACAATTATGAATAAGACCAATCAAACATTTCATAATGTAATGGGCGTTCCCTGTTTGAGTGCGCGCTCTGAGCAATTCACAGATACTGACATGGAGCGCACTTATGTCGAGACAGCATCTGGATTGACGCTTCTTAAAGATACGGATCGCGGCACAGGTGAGAAATGCCGTACACATTATCATGTTGAAGGAGAAGCAACCAATCAGCACCCAGGAGAATGGTATTGGGGCGAGCGCAGTCAGACAACACTTGTGAGTGGCGCGATACTCCGCGAAAGTTTAGATGGACAATACACTATTGCCACATCGTGGCAGCGGGTCTTACAGGTGAAAGATAATCAGGATGAACACGCGTGTATCCATTCGGATTTTTGTTTCGGTGATCTGGAACCATTCGAAACCAAAAGTGTAAAAGGCAGGATACTCTTTATTAGAGGGGATGCTGCCGCTGCTCTTAAAGAACTTAAAGAATCACTGTAAGAAATGCGCTTACAGCAGTTTTTGAATGAGCGCATACCATTTTTGTGTATAAACATCATATGTATGATTCTCAAGGATTGTTTTTCTTCCAGCTGTGCCGAGCATTTTTCTTTTATTGGGATCCATTATGAGTTCTGAAAGTGCTTTTGCCCAATCCCCATCATCGACGAGTATGCCATTTTTATTGTGTTGAATAATTTCCTGGTTCATACCAATATTGCTTCCGAGGGCTGGTATGGATGCAGCCATGTATTGCAATAATTTATAAGAACACTTTCCCAGAGTCCAGGGACTTTCTTGCAGGGGCATAATGCCTATGTCGAATTCCGCAATAATCGCCTCCTGAGTTTCCGCTTCCCACCTGTGATTGACAATCTGCAATTTGCTGTTTTTTGCTGCATAATTTCTATCCGCTATGATATGCAGTTCAAAGGGATGGCTGCGCTGTAAATCATTTAATTCACTATCGATTCGTTCGAGCATTGGCAGTGTAGATGCAGAGCCTACCCAGCCAATTCGTATGGGCTGATTCGCTCGTGAATAGTTTTTTTGAGCTAGCTCATGCGGCACAGGTGAGGGTGCTACGACTATGTTCGTGCCATCCGGACAAAACGAAGCGAGATATTTATTGCCACAGATAAATGCATCAGCAAGCTTTTTTGTTTGATTAAATTTTGTTTGACGCGAACGCGAAACATACGATCCATTCTTTTCCTTATCGCGAGAAAAAATGGCATCATCAAAATCAAATACGATTGGAATTTTTAGCTTTTTCAGCTTCCAGTAATCGAGCATGGAAACCATCTTCTTTTGAATAACAAGCATATCATAATTTGCAGCATCTTTAATCTCGAATTCCTTATATCTTATGGCCGTGCACGCAATGCTTTTTTTTGATAAATAGGGTATTAGGTTTAGAATCCGAATTCGTGTAGAGGCCAATTTTTCATTACTGTATAAAAATAATACTCGCATCTGCGGCTATTTGTCTGGCTTGAGCACGACTTTCAATCCATTGCAGGGGATCATATAGCATAGGTTTTCTTCATAGAATTCCATTGTATAGCTATTTAGATTTACTATAAACTGCACCAGTCGTTTAAATCGTTTTCGAAAAAACCAGTTGGAATTGAAATCCAATTTTATGGAAACAGTCTTAAAACCATAATCATGATAAAAGGACGGGACCTGGCGTTTGAACATGGACTGGTCTTTATTGAAATATTGAAATGTATAAA
This sequence comes from Lentisphaeria bacterium, assembly GCA_013215875.1. Lineage (GTDB taxonomy): Bacteria > Verrucomicrobiota > Lentisphaeria > JABSQK01 > JABSQK01 > JABSQK01. Next base: position 5,784 of record JABSQK010000867.1, on the reverse strand, counting down.
GACCAAAGAAACGCTGGTGAGTATAATCCGAATAATAGTAAGGGCTTGAAAAATGCGGTACAAACAAAACCTTTATCCCATCTGGTTTTAATACCCGCCAAATTTCTTTCATGAGGGCACCCAAATTGTCCACATGCTCTAATAAACTTTTAGAGTGAATCTCGTCCACAGAATTATCTGGAAAAAATGCCAGCCCTGTTTCGAGATCTGCAACAATATCTACACCTTCAAGATCCAGAATATCGATGCCGATACGACCCGCCTTTTTATTTGGGCCACAGCCGAGTTCGATGATGAGCTTGTCCTTTTTAAGGATCTCGTCTAATTCTATTTTAAATACAGGGGCCATAAATAATTCCTAAAAATATTTTATAATAGAGCTCATTGAACACGACTTTACAGTCAAATTAGTTAATTTTCCAGCCGCTTTACTGCCAGATACTGATGCAAGTTATTTATTCGTGGTATAGGTCAAGCTTGAAGAAGGATATAAGCTCCTCGTTGTCGACAGCTGCCGCAAAATTATCTGCAAGGTATTTTTTCATGATATCTTCAGAGAACGTGTGTTTTTTGTATTCGTCATCCAGGCTGCCATCAAGCAATCTCTGGTAGCGTTTATGGACATGACCACTTGTGATATTGCTTTTTATCAGACTTTCGCCTGCGACTCTTACTTTTTGAAAAAAGTGTTCTTTGCCTTGGCTATAGAAATGTGCAACGATAAAGTCAGGGTGATTATGAATGGCGAACTCATGGTCATTAAGTATGCTATGGCTACCCATGCCTACATACGGCGTTATGTTAAGCGTTTTCATGAGTAAACATTTGTGTCCCCATAATTCTTTTGGACATTTTCTTTTTGGCAGCCCCAAGCTGCTGTAGGACAGGTCTTTGGGAAAGCTTTCTTTTCCTCCTAGGTCTGTCAGGAAATAATTGCGGCAAATCGTCCTGTAGGCATCGCAGCATGTCATGCTATTTACAAATTCGCGCAGGCTTGGAAACTTCGGCGAATAGAAAAACTCATCCGCATCACAATGAAAGACAAAGCCAGCCTGGTGATCTATTACAGCGATATCCATAAGTTCATTGAGCCACTCTTGCTGATTGTAGTTTTGTGTGGGCTGTTCGATTAAAACAACAGGTTTATTTTTTGCATACTCTCTAAGTATTTCCAAGGTGCCATCTTCTGAGCCATTATCACGAACGATGATGAGGTCGACCCCTTGAGATAGGTGAAATTCGAGATTTGAGCGGATCAGGCCTATCTCATTTTTCACCGCGAGGGTCATGACAAGTTTCTGCTTATTGAGCTCACTTTTCACTGAATGACCGTTTAATTTCTGGCGGAAACAGCGTATTTTATTACGCATCGACAGGATCGGGTATTTTTTCTCTTGCGACGCCGGGAAAGTTTTAAGAAAATTATGATAAGCTAAGTGCAATTTTAAGTCTTGGTTTTAGGATTTTTCAATGATGCAATAGTGCCTCTTGAAGCAGCATATGTCAAGAAAATAAAGATAAAAAATCATCCGCTGAGCTGAGCTTGAAACTACTTTTTTTAGGCTGCTACACCTCAAAGCGCCAGTCCTTTATTTATGTCTGTGAATAGAATCGCTTTATTTGAACGATAAGTATCTTCATTTGCTTGCGGGAATCTATATGGGACATATATTAGCCCCTTTGTGTGAGCCGATTTTAACAAGTAACTTTTTAATGGATTATAAATATGTCGTCGACAGTATTATTTGGTGTGCAGTGGGGTGATGAGGGCAAGGGAAAGATCATTGATGTATTGATGGAAAACTGTGATGTAATTGTGCGTTTTCAAGGTGGAGCAAATGCCGGGCATACAGTGGAAGTCGGCGATGAAAAATTTGTACTTCATTTGATCCCTTCCGGGATCCTTCGTGAAGGGCGTAGCTGTATTATTTCTAATGGTGTGGTGATCGATCCGATCGCTCTGGTAGAGGAGATTAAAGGTCTTGAGGCCCGTGGAATAAATGTACGTAACTGCCTGCAGATTAGCAATCGGGCCCATATTGTATTTCCGTACCACAAGCTTGCAGATGCTATGAAGGAAGACGCCGCAAAAGATAAATCCATTGGCACAACCCGACGCGGCATAGGTCCAGCCTACTCAGACAAGGCAAGCCGGGTAGGTATTCGCATGGCAGAATTAAAAAATATCGACCGCTTGGAATCCCTTTACCGTGAGCAGGCCGCTCTCTATAATGAGAAATTTTCAGCAGCCAATTGCGAAACGCTCGATATAGACAGCGCTTGGACTGAGCTGAAAGAAGTAGCAGAAATTCTTGCACCATTGGTGACAGATACGGTCTATACAATCAATGCTGCAATTAAGGCAGGCAAGAAAATGCTTTTTGAAGGTGCCCAGGGTTTTTGGCTCGATATCGACCATGGAACGTATCCGTATGTTACCAGTAGTAATACCTCTGTGGGCGGTGCCTGTACAGGTGCCGGAGTCGCACCGAAGCACATAGACGAAGTCTATGGTGTGGTAAAAGCCTATACGACGCGGGTTGGCGAAGGCCCATTCCCAACGGAACTTCATGGCCAGGAAGGTGAAGATTTACGCCAGGCTGGAAACGAGTTTGGTGCTACTACAGGCCGGCCAAGACGCTGTGGCTGGTTTGATTCCGTGGCCTGCTCCTATGCTGTAATGGTAAATGGTATCGACAAACTTGCTGTAACCAAGATGGATGTTTTAGATAATCTCGATGAACTCAAGATTTGCACATCTTATATGCTTGATGGGGCGGAAACAAAAGAAGTACCAGTAAGTGCCGAGGACATGGATCGCCTGGAACCGGTTTATGAAACAATGCCCGGCTGGAAAACATCCACTGTGGAAGTACGCAGCTGGGATGATTTACCTGAAAATGCCAAAGCATACCTCAGCCGTTTATCAGAACTGCTGGATTGCAAAATCGGCATCATTTCCACAGGACCACACCGCCGCGAAACATTTTTTGTTTAAGCAGCTGCTTTCCGCACATTAAACTGAAGGAATAACTGGAATGCTCAAATATCGATTAATCAGCGGCTTTTCACTGGTTGCATTGCTCGGGCTTTCCGTCTTTTGGGAAAACCGCCTCGCTGGCATTGTTTTCACAGTATTGGCCGCGGTATTCGTTACTCTCTGCCTGCTGGAATATTTTCGCATGGTCCAGGCAATCGGTGAATCGGGAAATTTAACAATCAAGGGCTTTCCGAGTCTTACGGTATATCTGTCCATACTCTACATTAGTGGTATTGGCTGTATTGGTTATATCTGCACAAATCCTCAATTGACCATGGGCAAGAAAGTCGATCTAATGAAACTGGCTGTCAGTTCGCTCGACATTATTATCCCCGCCTTACTGTTGATCATTGGCTTTATTCTGGTATTTAAGCGCGGTAATTTCAAAGAACAGATCATGAATGTCATCGTCTCTCTGGCCGGATATCTCTATCTCGCCTGGACCCTGGGCTTTCTTGTGAAGATTTATTACATCGACCAGAACGAGAATCCCTGCGGGCCTTTTTTGGTATTCTTTTTGGTCATCGTCAGCAAATTTAATGACATCGGTGGTTATACATGTGGAAATATTTGTAATAAGATCTTTGGCAAAACACATAAGTTGATCCCGTCCGTCAGTCCCGGAAAAAGCTGGGAAGGATTTGTTGGCAGTTTGGTCTTTAGTTCAGCCATCGCCTATGGACTGATAATGTGGAAAGGCGACCTGGTCTTTCCCGGAATGTTTGGGCAAGTTGTCCTGTTTAATTCCTGTACGGCGATCGTCGCCGGGCTCATTTTAGCTACTCTGGGGCTCTTAGGTGATTTGGCAGCCTCTGCTCTCAAACGGGCCAGTGGCCTTAAAGATACAGGGTCGATCATCCCCGGAATGGGTGGAATGCTCGATGTCTTAGATAGCTTAATACTTGTCTCACCCGTTTTTTATATTTATTTACATGTTATGATCAGATAAAGGAATTTAATAATGAGAATGTCCAAGCTAGTGGGTCGCCGCATAAAAGAAACACCACGCGACGCTGTAACCGACAGTCATATCTTTTTAATTCGCGGTGGCTACATACGCCCGGTATCGTCGGGAATTTATTCATTGCTGCCATTGGCAAAACGCATCATTAAAAAGATCGAAGCGATCATTCGCGACGAAATGGATAAAATCGACGGCCAGGAAGTTTTGCTGCCTGTGGTTTTACCACGTGAACTTTGGGAAGAAAGCGGCCGCTATGAAGGAGTCGGCCCCGAGCTCCTGCGTTTTCAAGACCGCAACAACAAGGACATGCTGCTGGCCATGACTCATGAAGAGGCCGTATGCCACCTGTGCCGCACAGAGATAAACTCCTACAAGCAGCTGCCGGCCATGATGTACCAGATACAAACCAAGTACCGCGATGAAGCACGTCCCAGAGCAGGATTAATCCGCGTACGTGAATTTACCATGAAGGATGCCTATTCCTTTCATAGCAGTCAGGAATGCCTCGAAGACTATTACAGTCGCTGCCACGAGGCTTATGTACGAATATTCGACCGCCTCGGAATGAAGGATGTCTTATCGATTGAGTCCGACAGCGGTATGATGGGCGGTGCAGTGGCACATGAGTTTATGGCGATTGCTGACTGTGGTGAAGATACTATTTTTGTAAATGAAGACGGCAGCTACCAGGCAAACCGCGAAGTCGCTGCTCATGGGATAAAGTTCGAAAAGGAAAAAGAACTGGACTTGGAAAAGGTACATACGCCGGAAATGAAAAGCATCGAAGATGTATCAACATTTCTTCAGACCGATCCTGCTCATACGGGTAAAGCAGTATTTTATATGGCCGAAAAGCAACTGGTCTTTGTTGTCATACGGGGTGATTTTGATGTAAACGAAACCAAATTGCGCAATTACTTAAAGGCTGCAGAACTGCGATTCGCTACGGATGATGAAATTGCTGCAGTCGGTGCAGTACCAGGATACGCCTCGGTAATTGATATCGATACTGAAAATGTCCGGCTCATTTTTGACCCCTCTGCGAAGGAGTCATCAAACCTGGTTGTTGGAGCAAATGAAACAGATTATCATTATAAAAACTTTAACTTCGACCGTGATATGGGCGAGCTGATGGAAAAAGTAGAAACTGTCGACATTGCCAATGCCCGGGTTGGCGATCCCGACCCAGTGCATGGCAAGCCATTAATCGAAAAACGCGGCATAGAAGTAGGCAATATTTTTCAGCTGGGTACCAAGTACAGTCATGCCATGAATTGCCAGTTTTTGGATGTAAATGGTAAGTCAAATGATATGATTATGGGCTGCTATGGTATCGGTGTTGGCAGAAGTATGGCCTCTGTTATCGAGCAAAGCCATGATGAATATGGGCCAATTTGGCCCAGTTCTATAGCACCTTACGAGGTGCATATCTGTGCCTTAAACTACAACAAGGAAGAGGTGAAGGCTGAAACGGATAAATTGTACGATGCGTTGATTGAGCGTGGAATTGAGGCTATTTTGGACGATCGGAACGAAAAAGCCGGATTTATGTTTAATGATGCAGATCTTATTGGTGTGCCTCTGCGGCTGATAATTTCGCCCCGAAATCTCAAAGAAGGGGTAATTGAAGTAAAGACTCGTGATGGAAAAATTCAAGAAAAGGTTTCCAATTGCGAAATCCTCAGCTATATTGAAAGCTTTATTAAGAACTAAGGAGGCATTTTCCGTTGAATTTGCCTTGTAGGAAATAACACACAATCCATAAAATGGAGAGGGTAAT
>JABSQK010000866.1 GCA_013215875.1 Lentisphaeria bacterium | reverse complement strand
TTGGATTGCTTTTTTACTTTTTCCGCTAAAAAGCTTTTTTGCCCGTAGTTCCAGAGCAGGAATTAAATCAATCCTGGCAAGATTTTGTTTTTCAATCTTGTCTTTTGACAATAAACCTGCAGTAAGCAGGAATGTTTTATTCATGGGGTCGATATAGCCTGCCACACCGAGCATCTGTATGGCTTTTGTATCTGTTTTGTTTTTAGATAAGAGCTGGGCTGCTTTTCGTGCAATAAGGTCGGCAATTTTCTTATCTGTCTTTGATCCGACTCCCCTGGCACGGTACGGTTTAATACCACGTTTATTTAATGCCGTCACTGGATTAATTTTCGTTTCAAAAACAGTGTCTATTGTATACGCTTGATCATCCGCCTTAAATGCACCCAGACCAAGAATTATCTGGTGGTTCACAGGTTTGAATAGTTCGACTATTAAATAATATGCCGATGCCACAACTGCAGCATCTTCATTTTTAGGGTAGAGATTTAAACGGATATCATCGGCTCTTTTGAGAAATGCTAGAAGGAGCTTTTCCTCATTGAGATTTTTTTTGGGTTTCTTCGGCTTTGTATTATTCATTTGAACAAGAACTGCCTCATCATTTTCCGGATCGAGAAAACAGGCTAAACTCAGCAAGGCTATGCCCTTTATACCTGTCATCGATTTCGATCGGTATTTATTCGCCAGAGATAAGGCATAATTCGAATAATTTTGCTCAGGACCCTCAGCAAATACAGAACTTGTAATTGCCAACCCCACAATGATTAAGAATTTCATGTATATAAGCTATTTTTCAATTAAGATAAATCAAGTTGATTCAGGTCAATTATGAGGCTGCGTGCCATCCCTAGTCGATCCGGTCCGTCTTGCCTGGTCCCTAAGAACTAAAAACTTAGAACTAAACACTCAAAACTAGAATCTAGAATCTATTCCACCCAGTCTTTGATCTTATAGCGGTCGAGTATTTTTTGTAGTTCGCCATTTTTGCGCATTGCGGCGATTCCCTTGCTGAAGACCAATGCCCACTTTTTGGATTGCTCGGGATTTGCCGGGGAAAAGCCGATATGAAGTGGCGATGATGGTGGAAATGTGTGAATCAACTCAATATCGCTTGGGTCAATTTTTAATTCATGTAATTTCATCTGAAAGACTTTTACTTCTCCTATAAATACATCGTGACGGCTATTCATCAGCATTTTAATTCCCCTGCTCAAGCCATCGGTGCCCGTCATAAAGTAAACACCCTTCTTTTTGGTAATATGTGCATCGACCACCGGGTTGTAACTGTAATCTTGCATACAGCCCAGTTTTATTTTACCCAGTGACTCTTTTCCATCATAACGCCAGGCGGTATCTTTTTTTACAAACAAGCCAAATACTTGTACACCGACTGATTCTGTTGGAAAAATAAAGGTGGGGTTATTTACATGGTCGGCGGCAATGGCAGCATCAATTTCACCCGTTTCGACAGATTTTATTACCCAGGACCAGGCTCTGTTTTGAATTTGCAGGTCGTAAGCCGCTTCTGGAAATATTTTTTTGAGAATTTCGATAATA
>JABSQK010000865.1 GCA_013215875.1 Lentisphaeria bacterium | reverse complement strand
TTCAATGATTCTTCTATGCCCTTATCTAATGCCGCTTCTGTCTGTCTTGCTTTTTCAGCCAACTCATTGCCAGCCTGAGTGTCTTTAAGGGTCTCAGCAGCCTGATTAAATTTATTTTGAGCGACCTCGGCTTCAGCTTTCTTCAATGCATTTAATTCATCCTCCTGGTACTCTTTTGCCTCTTCGATATCGTCCATAATTGCCAGCTCTTCTTTATGATCATCCAGTTTCTTTTGCATTTTCTCATATGCATCGGTAATATTATTATCTTTCAAATCGTTCATTGCATCTTTAAGATCAGTTTGAGTATTATCCTGTTGCAATGCTTTTTGTAAATCCTTCAACGCCGCCTGCACTTCCGGACTTTGCAATTTCTTCTTTTCTGCCACTGCCTCTCTGAATGATTTTGCTGCTAGAGGATTTTTTTCAAAAGTTGATGCCTTCTGAAATTCATCATCCTTAGCCGCTTCAAGTAATCCTTTAAGCATTGGGTTTTTAGATTCCTGTAATGCACTGCGAGCCTTTTCACCCATATCTGCGTAGAGTTTTTCATCTTTATCTTTCAATTCTGTGGCGAGTTCTTTCGCCTCTTCTTCATTGTCCATAGTTTGCGCCGCAACATCCATATGTTTAGCCGCTTCTTCATAGTCTCTATCTTTCAAAGCGTCTTTTGCCTTCTTAAGTTCTGCGCGGGCAATATGTTCCTGCGCCTGCGTCTCAGTTCCAAGATTGTCCTCAAGGTCTTCAATCTTAGCAAGAACAATTTCATCAGTCTCATCGAGGTCTTTCTCTTTTTTCCGTTCCTCACGAATCGCATTCTTTAATTGATTCTTCAATTCATTGGCAATTGCCTTTTGCTGGGGGCTGGCATTTTTCTGTGCCTGCTCCAGGAAGTTCGCTGCTTTTTCAAATTCTTGATTCTTCGCAGCTGTCAGACTGTCATTCAATTCCTTGCTCTTATGGGAAAGTGGATTTTTCTTAATGAGTTTTTCAGCCTTTTTTATCGTATTTTGCAGGGCAGGGGAGAGGTCCTCATTACGAGCATCTGCAGCATTTTCAAATTCATTAGCGACTTCTTTCGCCTTCGCTTTTTTCTCTGGATCAGACAATTTTTCTGCTTGTGCTTCCATGGATTTGGCAGCAGCTTCATAGTCACCTTGTTTCGCTTTGTTAATCGCATCCTGATTATCCAGCTTATCCGCCTCAGAGCTCGCATCAAATGCTTCATCATTCATCGCAACTGGCTCCTTGGCAATTTGGCTCTTCTCTATGTCATCTTTTATCTCATCAGCTAATTCAGCAGCCTCATCTATTTTATTTAGTGCAAGTTGAGCCTTCAATTTATCGACATCTTCTTTGGCCAGTTCCATTGCCGCATTGCCTTGCCTTTTTTGCAAATCGGCAGCCAAGGCATCAGCAGTCTTTTTTATTTCCTCTTTCTTACCTTTGAGATCTGCAGCTTTATCAACTTCTTTCATTTTCTCTGCCAGCTTTTTTAATTTTGGAGCCAGCTCTTTGTCTGCTGCAGCACTCTGAATGAGCTCATTTAATTTTGCTTCCGGATTTACGGTTTCTTTTTCAAATGCATCTAGCTTCGCCTGAATTTGAGGAGTGACTTTTTCTTTTTCAGCTACCAGACTGTTGGCGGAATCTTTAATCGCATCAATTGCTTTGTCGCGTTTGTTTTCTGCTAGTTGATGATCCGTCAGGGCATCCTTTAGTTCTGCCGCTTTATCCTCAGTCTTGTCTTCCTTTTCCATCTGGTCAAGCTGATCCTTATGGTAGGCTGCGAGCTCCCCTAAGTTCTTGGCTAATTCCTTTGCAGTTTTTCGGGCATCCTTTTGTTTTTCATTTGCCGCTTCTTCCATCATCTCCATTGAGTCATGGTCACTATTTCCCATCGCCTCACGCATTGCTTCAGCTTTATTTAATTGCTTTTTAAGTTTATCATGAGCATCGCTTATTGCTTCTTCATTCTTCTTTTTCTTTAATTCAGCCACATAGTTATCAGCAAGTTTTTTTGCTTTCTCAATTTCCTTAATACTTTCTTTGACGAATGGCTTTTTAGCAGTTTCGAAAGCCTCTTCGAGTTTAGCCGCATCCTTCTTATCCAAACCCGGTACTGGTTCCTTAAAAAATGAGTCCTCGTCCTCAGGCTTTTTTGCCTGCGCATTCGCCTGGTCATTTGCTATAGGGTTCCCGTCCGCATCTGTATTTGCTTCCGCATTTGCATTTTTTTCTGCATCTGCATCCGCATTTTCTTCATCTTCATCTTCTTCTGCATCGTCATCTTCTTCTGCATCGCGGGTTTCAAGATTTTCTGTTGTATCATTCGATGGATTATTATCTGATTTATTTTCAGCCAATTCTTGTTGCCCTTTCCAGGACAAGTCTTCTTCATCGATAATTTCAATAACGTCCTCTTCCTCGTCCTCTTCCTCTGCAAGTAGCTCTGCATCTTCCTTATTCTCATCGCTCATTCCTTGAGCAGCAATCTTAAGGTGCGCCTGTGCTTTTTCTGTATCATTATCCAAAAGTGCTTCTTTGGCTTTTTCCAATTCAGCTTTTACGACAGCATCATCTTCCAAAAACTGCATTTCTTCGATCTTCTCCAGCAGCTCTTTATCTTCATCTTTCTTTGGCTCTACTTTTGCTACTTCATCTCCATCAATTTCCCAGCCGTCGAGCATATCATCAGGAATTGAATTATCATCCAGCAATTTTTCCGCTTTTTTAAGATCCTCGTTGACCAATGCTTCTTCTACTTCTTCGAGCTTTTCTATGGTCTCCTCATCGGCTCCTTCTTTTGCCTTCTCAATTTTTGCAAGAACTTCTTTCACTTCATCACTCAGATCATCTACTTTTTCCTTGTGGGCTTTTTCATAAAGTTCGGCAGCTTCCTCGGCAATCTCTTTCTGCTCGCCATCTAATTCTTTGGCCTGCTCTTGCATTGATTCTGCAGCTTTCTTGTAATTCCCTTGCTCGGCCTTATTCAATGCATCTTCATTTTCTAACGCTTCAGAAATTGCGGCAGCATCAAATGCTTCTTCAGACATTGCCTGTTTTTCAGGAACGAGATCTGCGGGTTCCAGGTCCTCTTGAAAATCTTCAAGTGTATCAGCAAGTTCGTCAGTTTTACCCGCTTCGAGATTCTCCTTCATTTCGTCAAGTTTTTTATCAGCAAGTGAACTTTCACCATCCAAAGCCTCCTTCACATCTTCTATGCTCTCTTCTAATTCCTTTTTGGCAGTAGCAAGCTCCTTCTTATTCGCTTCAGTATCATCGGCCTTTAGCTTATATTCTTTCTCTTTTACTTCAGCGAGTTTATCCTCTATAGTCTCTGCCTTGTCAGCGATTAATTTGTCATGCTCACGCTCCTCCTGCATCTCTTCGACTTCATCCTGGTACTCGTCGAGTGTTTCAGCAAGTTTCTTGGCGATCTCGCGGTTTTCTTTATTCTTGCCAATTTCAAAATTTTTCGATTCCTGATAAACTTCATGCTCATCTTCGCCCATTTTAGAACGGGCGGCTTCCACATTATCGATCGCTTTACGTAAGTCTTCTATTTTAGCATCTTGATTGGCATGTTTTGCGATAAACTCAGCTTTCTTTTTTGCTACTTCGATTGTTTTCTGCAAATTTTCCAGGTACTCTTCGGGGCTGTTTTTTGCGCGAAGCTCCAGTGCTTCTTCTTGTACATCACTGAGTTCCTTGCGCGGATCGCTAAACTTATCTGAGCTTTCCACCCCATCCTTCGTTATTTCATCCAGCTTTGCTGCTTTTAAGTAATCGTCTTTGGCCTCCTCATCCTCAGTTAACTCGGCAGCCTTTTCGAAATCGCCCTCAAGTGCTTCTTTTATGCTTTCTGTATTGTATGATGAATCTTTACTTGCTGCTGCCAATTCTTTTTGCAAGGCACGTTTGCCGTATAAACTCATTTCCTCAAGCTTATCTTTTGCCAGTGCCTTGGTGATTGCATTTTCCAGGTCCGGTTCTTTTTCCTCTTCCTTTGGATTCATCTTGTTGATGCTATCCTGCATGGCCTTTAGATTTTTCTCTGCTGCTTCGAAATCTTTCAATTCGATATTATCTCTCAGGTGCTCGCTGGTTTCTTTTGCAAATGACTTCAGTTCCTGATCTGTCACTTTATCGATCTTATTATCGAGCTTCTTCAGAACAACTTTGGACTCCTGTGCTTTTTGACCCACACGCTTCTGCAGCTGCTTCTTTTTTTGATCTGCACTAACCATTGCACTCAGCTTTTTGCTTTGTTCTTGAATTTTTTTCTTCAACTCAGGCTTTTTAACCTGATTTGCCAGCAGATTCAGGATCTGTTTTTTCTGCGCCAGAGTTTTCTTTGAGAAATCTTTTTTATGGTTAGTTAAGGTTGTCTCTGGAATATTATCTTTTATGTCTTCTTGCTCAATTTGATCGATCACCAGTTGCGCATTATTTTCTTTCTCATTAATTTCTTTCTCAAGCTCTTCCGCCTTCTCATTCGCAATTTTACTCTGGGCAATTTTATGTTTTAATTGATCCAGGTCTAATTGAAGGAGCTTCTGTTGGGCATCCTCATTTTTGGCCAGATCGTCTTTTGGAATGATATCTCCGGGTTCTATTTTTTCTGAATAGTCCTCAAGCTCATCATCTAGTTTTTTCAATTCAACGATTGCTTTATTCATGTTTAAGGTGGGATCTTGATTCAGCTTGATTTGATTTACGGCAATGTCCAGTGGCGCCTTGTATGCACTTGGAAGTTTGCTTTTATCATCTTCATTTATTAAGTTCTTAAACCCTTCCAAACGATCTAATTCACTTTTGAATTCAGCAATCTTGCCGGACATTAATTCTGCTGCTTTCCGTTTCTCTTTTTTAGACAAGCTTTTATTGTCACGTTTTAACTCACGTGTTTCACCTAACAAATCATCCAATTTATCCTTGGTTTTTTTTAATTGTTTATTGGCGAGCGACGACATTGCTTTAAGTGCCTCGGGGCTAAGTTGTTTCAATAGATCGACCTGTAAAATCTCGCTTTGTCGTTTAATGATTTTTGCTTCTACCTGGTCATTTCCGCGCATGTTTTCTGCATCATCGGAAAGATCACTGAGTTGTTTCTTTTTATCACGAATTTCTTCTAAACTAATCAGGCGTTCGACAAATTCTTCACCGAGCTCTTTTTTTGCCAGCGCATCAATTTTTCTTTGGAAGATGAGTTTTTCTTCCAGTGACAACTCACCCTTGTCTGCTCTTTCTTCAAGTTCCAATAGATTCTTGCTGTCTTCGAGTTCCACCGAAGCATCAACGAGCTCCCCCTTTACTTCCAGCAGTTCTTCCCCACGCCATTGTTTCCCGTTGGCAGGATCGCGCTTATCATTGAGTTGTTCCTTAAGTAAATCATTTTCCACGGCTGCGAATCGTTCAATTGCCGCATCGAGCCTTTTCTCCTTCATTGCCCGTATAGAAGCTGCCAGGGCCAATTTTTGTTTTGCAGCGGCCACATCGCCATCTGGATCCTCCAGTTCAAGCATCGCTTCATCTTCAAGCCGTTGCGCCAGGGCATCTACCTTGTCGGCCAACTTTTGCAGCTGTTCGCGGTCCTGTGGTTTCGCTTTGTTGATATTGGCAATGATGCGATCGAGTTCCACCAACGCATCATCAAGCTCTTTAGACTGTGGATCGAGCAACTTTTGAAATGCCTTTCGAGCAAGGTTGCGTTTACGTTTTATATCTTTTGTAAAGGTATGATAGGCCTTAAGTACCTCTTTCATTTGAGTGCGGGCCTTAATGAAAGAGGTCAACGTTCCATGCGAATGGGCCAGTCCCTGGCCATGTCCGCCCTGGCACGTATATTGCTTGGCGTTCAGTTGATTCCAGGAAATTTGCAAATGGTTTTTTAGCACTGTCAGGTTATGATGTATTATTTGTGATGGTTTCTTATTCAATTCCACAGTGGCAATTGGATACACCTGAAGACGTTCTACATCGCTAATAAATTCTTTGATGAGATATAAGACATGGAGCCGGGTGCGCTCGTTCATATCGCTGTTTATGACCTGATTTAATTTAATGTTTGCCTCACCGATTAATTTGTTGAAAGTAATTAACTGTCCTTCCAACGGCAAATGGTCAAGATAATACTCAAAGTCACCGATGTATTTAGAAATTACTGCCAAGTGATCCATGGATTTTTCTGTTATCGCCAGTGTCATTATGCTACTGATCAGCCCATAATCAGCAAATGCATCGGCGCGTAAATTTTTATTTACCTGGTAGGATTGAACATTGGCACGAATTAGATTCCAATCCAAATCGGATTTATACAATTCGAGCTTTTTTACTGTATTCTTAAATTCGCGTGTAAATTTTAATGATTTATTATCAAGCTTTTTGAAGGCCTTCTTGAAAATCTTTTTCTCTTTGAGGGTTTTGTCTGCTTTCTTTTTCAATTTTGTACAAATCTTCAGAAAACTTTGTTTATCCTCTGCAGTTTTGAATTTATTCTCGGAGAGTTTTTTAAGAAAACTGTCATCATAATACTTACATTGTTGATAGAGTTGATTCGAAATAAAATTGAGCTGCATGCTGGTGGATTTCTTTTTGTTAATCTGCATGATTGCATGACCCGCAAAATAGTTGATCATCATTGCTCTGGTTTTCATTTCCAGGTTTTCGATTATCGCATCGTACTGTTTAAAGTTTGCTTGCAGTATTTCGACGATGTCTTGATCCGGCAGTTTTGTCAGGTAGTAGACCTGGGCATAGCGCTGGTGGTGTATAAGCTGCGCCGCAGCCATTGCAGCCATATCAAAAAATGTATCTTTTTCCAGCAGGCGAGTCGCTTCGATATTTTTGCCATATTCATTTCTTAGAAATCGTACCTGGTGCTTTATTTGATTCATCTGATGGGCAGAGTCGATGGCACCCTTTTGTATACCCTTTATCTCATAATCCTCTATACGAACAATGGATTTCTTTATGCGATCATTTCGCTTCTTTATCTTCAAAATCTGACCCAGGTAACCGTGCGCTTTTGACAGGTTAGAGCCTGAAATTAATGAGGCACTAATTACACGACTTTTGTTGCTTTGCCCCACAGCATCATAAACAAGCAAGGAAATCTTTAATTCATCGCCTGCTTGCAATTTCATCGCTGAAACAAGTATCGTACCCTCCGATTGATCAGGACTAAGTTCCACAATTGTTTTTTTGCCCTGACTACTTTGAATGATTAAACTCTGCTTCACCACGGAAAAATCATCTGTGCTTATCCATTTCAGTTTTATTTCATCGTTCTCATTGATGAATAAATTGTGTTTGGGTGAGAGTATTTTTACGCTTGGAAATAAATCTTTTTCTGCGGTAATATTAAAATTGAGGCCCTGGAGGTTTCCCAGTTTATTTATATCCTTTAGTCTCAATTCGTAAAAGCCATTTTCCTCAAGAGTAAATTCACAACTTGCACTTAAGGCGTCTGCACTGAGAGTCATTGGAATTATGCGTTCTTTTATCTGAATCTCAGCGGTAGATAAGGCTTTGCTCAAATGAATCTTTAAGATGATTTTTGATTGAATCAGCGCTTTTAGGTCACCATTGCTGCTTTTCACAACACGTGTTCCTCTTCCGCAGTACTCCGGTGCTATATAACGAACCTCAAATAATTCGATCTTGGGGCGTTGGGTAACAGCAAAATTTATCTTTTCAGTCGTGCTTGTGCCGGATTTTGCCCAGAATTCAAACGATTTCGAAAGTTTTAACCGATATGTAAAAGAACCATCGCCAGATCCATACATCGCATAGCGGCTGATATGGCCAGATTCATTTTTAATTAAAAATGAGGGTGGATCAATATCCGTTTTTGTTGAGGTAACGATGAAATCTACGCTGTCGCCCTCAACAGCCTGGGTGAGTTGTCCAGGGTTAAATTCCAGTCTGTATGAACTGAAATTCGCATCTTTATCCATTGGAATGGCCACTCGACTTACCAGATGGTTGAATTGCAAGGACGGAATAAGCATGGCAATCACGAAAATCACCACAAGAGCAATTGCTGGAGTATATTTTTTGAGATCCAATGGAAATGCCAGGCTGGGATTTATTTCGCTTATGTCCACATCCGCCTCACTCAAAATTTCTTTTATCATTTCAGAAGAAATTGCTGGATTTTTAGCCAATTTTTCAAATTCCACCGATGAAATGATCTTTTCGTTCAAATCAGGGTGTATGTGCTCAATCATCCAGGCAATATCCTCAAGCCGTAGTTTCCTTAGAGCGGGTCTAAAACAGCGGAAATAAGCATAACAGATGATCGATCCATAGGTAAATGCAGATAAAAGATAGCGCATATTGAGGCTAATATCGACAAAGTAATCAAAAATTGCGGCTGCACTGATAAATAAGACAGTAAAGGCAATTAACTTAATAAATGCGAGCTTTAACTGCACTGTCCGCCAGCGCTTTAAAAGGGTCTCGAGTTGTAAATCAAGCGAACTTTTAGGCATAATTTAT
>JABSQK010000864.1 GCA_013215875.1 Lentisphaeria bacterium | reverse complement strand
TTTTTCCAGATACGCTTTACGAATCTGCTTCGGCTGCAATTTGAGTTCTGCAAATCCTTCCAGGCCAATAAATTTTACCCGCCCATCCATTGGAAATTCGATTTCATATGGGTCTACAATGTGGAACAAAATAATTTCATGGTGATCGTAGTGTAAGCGTGCCAAGCCATGCGATAACTCGTCCGGGTTCAGCAGGCAGTCTGATATAATCATCACGAGTTGTCGGCGTCCGCAGCGGTGGGCAAAATCCATCAGGGTCTTATCTATTTCTGTTTTCTTAGTTGGCTGCAAGCCTTCGAGAGCTGCGTTCAGTTTGTACACCGAAGCCATCGAATTACTCGGGGGAAAATAGTCGGTAACTTTTTCATCAAATATGCCCAGTCCAATGCTGTCTCGCGCTTTTGTAATGAGATAGCTCAGGGAGATGGCTAAGTAATTTGCGTAGTCCAGTTTTGTATGCTCATGAGAGCCATAGCGCATTGATTCGCTGGCATCGAGAAAAAGCTGGCAGATCATATTTGTTTCAGCTTCGTATTGTTTGATGAGGTATTTATCACTTTTGTAATAAACATTCCAGTCGATATGCTTCGTATCATCTCCGGGCATGTACTCACGATGCCCGGCAAATTCAACCGAAAATCCGTGAAATGGGGACTTATGTGCGCCGGCAATATTGCCTTCCACCAGTCCTTTCGGATTAAAGGCAAATCCGCCGATAGCCGAGATGGCTTTGGGATTCAGATATTTAGCTAAAAATTTCATCTAATCCTTTATGCATCCATGGCATACTCGAGAAGTTTCTCGACAATGATATCCGATGTAATACCTTCTGCCTGCGCACTGAAGTTTGGTGCTATGCGGTGGCGCAACACAGGTTTTGCAACGGCATTAACATCTTCAATAGACACATGATAATTACCATGCAGTATTGCCCGTGTTTTTGCTGCACTGATTAAGGACAGACAGGCACGTGGACCCGCGCCAATATTGATCCAGTCTTTAATGAAGTCTGGTGCTTCTTCTTTTTCACGACGCGTCGCGCGCACCAGATTTACCGCATAGTCCAGGACATGTTCGGCAACAGGTGCACGTTTGATCAATTCCTGGTATTCAAGAATCTCAGCGCCAGTGACTGCGCATTCGATTTCTTCACTTATGCCCCCTGTTACATTTCTAACTATATTCATTTCGTCTTCATAATCGGGATAGTCAACAAATATATTGAAGAGAAAGCGATCCTGTTGGGCTTCGGGAAGCGGGTATGTACCTTCCTGGTCGATGGGATTTTGTGTCGCAATAACAAAGAATGGTTTTTCTAGTTTGTATACTTTTCCACCAATCGAAACTTGTTTTTCCTGCATCGCTTCCAGCAGAGCAGCCTGTGTTTTAGGCGGTGTCCGGTTTATTTCATCCGCAAGAATAATATTTGAAAATATTGGCCCGGGCAGAAACTTATACATACGTTCTTTAGTCGCTGGATCATCCTGAATCACCTCAGTTCCTGTGATATCTGAGGGCATTAGATCCGGTGTAAACTGAATACGCTTAAATCCAAGATCCAGTGCTTCTGAAAGTGCGGTAACAAGCAGCGTCTTTGCTAATCCCGGCACCCCAACAAGAAGGCAATGCCCGCCAGCAAATATAGAGGTTAGAAGGTTTTCCACGACCTCATGCTGGCCAACAATTTTTTTGGCAATTTCTTTTCGCATCTTGGCATAAGCCTCGCCAATCAGCTCGACCTTTTCCTGGTCATTATCTTCACTCATTTGCTATCTCCGCTATTTATTTAATCGTTACGTTATCTGCATTTATAGACAGTTTATTTATTACACTCATTTTCATTATATCAAAACCTATAATAGGAGGGACATTGCTCTTTATCAAGGCAGATATTAAATCTAATTTATCGCTTCTTTTCATTTCCAGATCTTCTCGTGTTTTAGACCTGCAATTGGTCCGCCATATAAATCGCCAATGGACATAGCCAGGCTCCAATTCGTTCCATAGTCTTGACGAACAAGAATTATATTTCGCCCTTTCTTCAATTTGATAATTCCATGGAGAATTCGTATATCATAACGACTGGTTTTGAAATCTATTGCAAGTTTCTTATTGCACCATACTTTTGTTCTATTATTATAACTATTTGAACTTGACTGAACATAGAGATATGCCCGTTTGGCTTCTTGTGCATTAATCACTGCCAGGTGATAACTCGTTCCTTTAGATAATTTACCTAAGCTACGATTTATCAGCACAAATCCATGATACCTTTTAGCAGGTTTAATCGGGACGTGAAACTGATACTCTTTGCCAGCAACCCTAAATATAGAGTCTTTCTTTATATCAATTTTTGCCGGATCTGGGCTAATAGAAAAGGCGGTCTTATTTTCTGTCACAAAACCGCCCAAATTATACCAGGGTGCTTTTTGGTAGAACAAGGACCCCTTTCGGAAGAAAACATGGCGCTGATATGCTCTGGAAAGCTTTGCCTTTTTCATGATTTCTGCCAATCGTAGCAATGTCTGGTGATAGTCCAATTTAGCCACATATCGATACTGCCAAAGACGATGAATTAATTGTTCCAGGTTTCGATGATTATTGCGAGATTGTGCCAAAGCAATTTGACATAATTCCATGTAGTCTGCCTTTTTCTTTTCCTCTGCTGTAAGCATGGCCCAATATTTATCCAGCAACAAATAAGCAAAACCATTGTCGCTTGGAAGATTTTTCATTGCAGCCAGAAGAGACTCTTTTGACATGCCCAGTGATTGTGTTTTTAGAAACGGGATATTCAACTTAAGGGCGATGGTTTGAGCATATTGATAGGGATGGTTCTTAACGAATTTGGTTACAGGGTAACTGTGCTTCTTAAATGTATACTCTGTATGCAACATCCATTTTTTATCAGTAAAGAACTCTTTACCCTTAAGTATCGATACATTCGCTGATGTTTTCCCCTGACTATCCAGCAACGTTTTCACGCCTTGCTGAGAGATTAGTTCTGCCTTAACGAATGCCAGGGAAGTCATGCGGGAAATAGTCATTGAGACACCCGTTATTGTTTGTGCCGTTGTTCCAGAAAAGAGGCCTGGCATAAAGTAGATGCTAAATGGCTTATTTACTGAAGCACTGCTATAGGGGTTTCGTTGTATCAGTGACTCACCAACCCGCCCACCCTTATACTGGATGGAAATTTTTTGTATTGGGAAATCTAGCGAGCTGGGTTTTGGTATAAAATCAAAGACGATGACCGTTGTTGCCATTTTAATATACTCAGGCTTAATAGCGATGGACGCTGCAAAGGTTTTAATTTTCTTTAAAACCTCACTACGTTTTGCTTTAAATGCCGGGCTAATTTCAAGAATACCCGGGTTGTCCCGGCGCAACTTTTCCATGTGTTCAAGAAAGAGACTGCTCAGTACGTTTACTACAGATAAAGACTTGCTACAGCGTTTTGCCATAGCACGCAAAAATTGAATGTTATTCTCCACACCATGCTGCTGACGGCGTAAATAAATCCATTGAGCTAAATCAAAACCACTCGGGAAAAACCCTCTTGATTTCGAATAAATCGCCTCGCGAGATTTATAGTCTTCTAAGAGTGCCACCTCTACTTGTACAGGTGAATCTTGAATCAGCTCCTTTAGGCTCCGATTATAAATACCCCCGTAATTAAAATCACCGAGGTGCACATTTCCATCCCATTGCTCAATGCGAATAGCGTATTTTGGTGAAAAAGGAAATTCGCCATGCAGTTCAATTTTTCGTTTATCAAAGGAGATCCGAGTTGAGCGGCGGCCGTCCGGCAGGGTGATATGTGCAAATGTTGCTTCCTTAAGATTATGCGATAGTTTTGGCTCCTTCCAATGTCCTAGGTTCCACTGAATATCGACCGCATAATCACGGTGCAGGTTCCATGCCCCGCGCAATTTCAGCCGAGTGTCATTTGCCTGCGCATCTGTTATTACCTCAATATAACTGTTATTCCGGCTGTTTGACAGAAGAACTGAAACAGCCGACTTCGGCTTGCGAGATTCCACAGCAGTCCAATAGGAGTGATCCAGTGCGACCGGCTGCCTATCGATTTTGGGGAAACCCTTAGCACTTTTTTTATCATGCTTATACACAACTGCTTGTTGAATTTTCAATGGATTCTTATTTTGATAAAAGGCTAAATGCCCCCGCCCAAAGACAAGCAGTGTGTGTCCAAAGACTGAAATTAATTTGCTTTCATGGTTAAATTCTCCGATTTGATCACGTATACGATACAGTTCTTTGCCGCTTGCCAAATCAAACTGTATAATATCCGAGTAATAGGCCACGAACAGGCTGCCATCTGCTTCTGTAAATGATGGCACCTTTTCGGAATACTTTATATAATGATCGTAGACACTGCGCTGCCCCTTCGCATGTAGAACAATTGACCTCTGACTGTTATGGTACATAACCGTCCCTTTTCCGTCAAAACTCAGAACGCCATCTTTCCCGCGCACAAAACGCTTAAATTTTTTAATCGGCTTTAGCGTATGCTTATCATGTGCTTTTTTACCATAGAACAGGTATTTAGACGTTACGGTAGACTTATATACCCAGTGTTTGTAAATCACATGAAACACTGTTTTCATATTCAACAATGTCCTAGTAGTGACAAAAAAAGCATCCTTTGCCTTGTAATAGAAGCGTGTATCAATAGGGGCTTTATTTTGCCAAAGAACCTTTCCGGTTTGCAGTGAAATTCCTTTTGTCACTCTATTTTTCTTTATCCCCTCCTGGGCAAGAACGATACCATCTGAGACAAGCAGGACGCCAATATTCACAGGAATGCTACGCAGCTTCTTCCCTGTTTTCCAATTTATAATATGCCCTACATTTAAATGGTCTTTAATAATGATATGATCACCATAGAGCACCGCATCGGTAATCTGCGAGACGTTTTGCCTCGTGCTATCAAATCGCGTATCCACAGTGTATTCATAAACTGTCTTACGGGTTAATAGATCCAGGATTCTGAGACCCAGACTATTCCGTAACAGTATATGGTCCCCGTCAATTTGGTTCGCTTCCCAGGGCATCGACCAGAGCAATTTGGCAGGGGTAAACTTTCCATCTGCCCAAGTGGGTACCTTCAACAGAGAAATATTTTTGCCTGTACTGCTCACGACCCCATAATTTTTATTTGACAAAGCAAATACACGCGTATTTGCATAGTAAGAGGCGCTCAAGCTTGTTTGAGGGAAATACATGTCGTCTACAAGTTTGTAAGAGCGTAATTGGAATGGCGCTTCAGCGTTATTTTTAGCGATACTCTTTACTGGCAATTTAGATGCTTGAGCTTTTGGCACAAATGTTTTCCCTGGCTTACACACGCGGTAATCGCTGTAATTAAGAATATGCCATTGACCATCTGTAAAGCGTATTTTATCTGGGGTAAATGCCAGGGCTTGCTTTCCGATTATTTTGCCTGAGTCGAGATCAACAGTAATAGCAGCACCCTGTACAGGTATAATAATCTGACCCTTTCGTATACAGCCTTCGCCGGTGGGGGATACGCCAGCCAGAGAGATCTCCCAAATTGTCTTGCCAGTATCCGGGTGAATTCGTACAAGCTCCGGCGACTTACCTATGTCTTGTTTGGAAAAGACAATCTTGCCATGGCTATCACGACTATGAAAGAAGGTGGGGTATTGGTTGAATTGCCATTTCAAGCGACCACTTTTCTTATCCACTCCAGCCAGAGTTAGCAAATCTGGAGCAAAGACGACAATGGTCGATGCGGAAGATTCAAGGAAGGTCGCTGCGACGAGTTTTTCCCAGTTGGCTAGATGCAGGTCTTTCAAACGTTTTTCAGGCCATGTAAAAATCCAGCTCTGCTGGCCGGTTCCCGGGTACATATTCAACAGCGCCCCGGAGCCAGTATAGCAATAGATTCCATCCCTGTCAGAATGTGAGTTTGCAGAAAATAAGTAATGCCCGGAACGTATATCATAACTACGAGTTATTGCATCTTTCAGAGAAAATAAGGATTGTACTTTTCCCCAAGTTCCTGATAATGGATCGAAGCTGGCAATTCCCAACATTGGGCTTGTCTCACGAGATTTGTGTAGAAGCATGACATATGAATAGCCCTGTTCCATAAATGGCATCCCGATTGGCTCCCAATACTTACTTTCAGCAAGGTTCCCTGTTATCCAGCGCTGATGCCCGTTTTCATTGACACTATCCATAGTCAAGTAATTTGTCATGGGGGATCGTTGCAGATTGATAATTGAACTGCCCATTGCTAGTGGCTTAAATAGTTTTGGGAAGTTGGATGAGCTGGCGTTTATCGCATAAGGAATCTCGGACGATTGCATCCACTGTGTTTTTAATGTCCGCCGGTTGAGACTTAACTTGAATTTTGGGGAGGCTAAATAGATGCGATCCTTAAGAATCACAGGTTCCAATGTTTGCCGGTCATAATTAAGTGTGCCTAGCGTATGTTGTGCCTTTGTTCGCCGAAAATTTGCACTTATATCAGGCAGTTCAAAACGTGCAATGCATTGGCCGATACCCAATGATGCGCTTGGTTTTATCACAGCATTCAATTCCCTGGCCAGGTCTGCCAATTTTGTCTGCTTGCCTTTAAACATGACAGTCGTGTTACTGATTGAGGGATCAGGGCTTATCCACTTATCCACTGGCAAAGAAAGAAAGTTTTGCAAACATAAAGCATAGGCAGTTGCTAATGGGCGGTTAGGCCCTGGGGCACTTGCAAGAAACCGTGCTTGCTGATATGCCTGAAGGAATTTCCCTTGATCCATAAAGCGTTGCATGAGTAATGTGCGAATTTTACCGCCGTCGATAAGTCCATAAAAGGCAAGAAGAAGCTTAATCATTTTCTTATCATCATTATTTTTCAAAGCGATGCTCATCTGCTTTTTTAAGCGCTTGTTAACATAGGATTTAAATGCCTTTAGAAGCGGTTTATTTTTTTCCATGAGAATCAACATAGCAGTGCGTACATTGATCGAGCCTGTTGCAGTCTTCATTTGCTCACTGTTGTTTTCTTTTACAAAGTTATACAAACGGCTATACGTTTCGCGGGTATGTTCGCCAGCTGAAATGACCCCTTTAATTTCCTCAAACAGTTGCTCCGTCTCTGGATTCACTTCAATAATTCGCCCAACACTATCAGTAATTTTGGCTGCCTCAACCTTGCGTTCGTGAGCAATACGATGCCATGCATTTGAATGGATGCCAATTTTCCGAGCTTCGGCATAGCACTTTGTTGCATATTCCAACAGGCCCATATTATTAAATACATCTCCCACCATGTTATAAAGCACGCCAGACAAAGGTGGCTTGGTATTTGTTTTATGAAATGGTGGCGAATGTTGGTGTATTTCCTTCAGGTATTCAAAGACCCTGTCGTATTTACCGGACATACATAATGCCCTAAATAATGGAAATACATGTGGCAAATAATGTGTTTCTCCCCTAATGCAACTAACAACTCCTTTAAGGCCAAATTTTTTATGGAGAAAATTTATTAGCGCCACTTTGGTATTATTGCTCTTTTCTGAACTCAGCATTGCGAAATAGTCTGGACTGAGTATTGCAGGGTGCTGAGCTACCACTGTTGCAAGTGCTTTGTATAAGGCAGTCTGTTTTGACTTTAATGCAAGAGCCATCATGTACCTGTAATTTGTGTAGGCAATATAATGGTCCTTTGGATGTGCCTTTATCATCTCGAGCAAGACACGACATTTCACAGGATTACTCAAATTCGGAACTGCCTTGAAGTAAAAATTCCAGCCACCTGAACGTTGGCTGATCTTCATGATCACATCGTTACGCCCCTTGATTGCCTGAATCCTAATTCGATCACCACCCGGTTTTATATTATAGGACGCATTGTTTGTATGCACCTTTTTTCCATTGTGCCAAACAGTCAAGCAATCATCAGCACTTAAAGATAAGGTCACTGGACCCGATCTATCGGCATCAAACCCGGTATACACATATATACAGGCATCTTTCTTCCGTGAGAGATGCTTGGAAATATCATTTAATGTCCCCTGTTGCCATTCGGCGGGTGCCCGCACCCATTTTACCTTGCCAATACCCTTATATTCTTTATTTAGGTCCAAGCCCTTTTCCGGGCCGAAATCCTTTTTAAGCGCACTGTCCTTTTCATTTAGAAACGGGCCGGCAACGTACATGGGGCGATAGGTAATTTTAAGTTTAGCTGTTAGCCCATCCGCAGTTGCTTCCAGGGTTTCATTCCAGCTCCCCTTCTTTACAATCTGTGG
>JABSQK010000863.1 GCA_013215875.1 Lentisphaeria bacterium | reverse complement strand
CGGTCTTTTCTTGTTACTCGATTTAGTCTTTGTTTGTCGCTTACTCATTGGTAAACTCCTTTTAAGTTACTAAAAAAACTTCAAAAGAGTGTTACCCTATTAATAGAGACGAAATTACAATTCAGTGGTAGTTAGCACATGTCTACCTTTTTACCTGGATATCGTACAATTGAAAACCCGGGCTTGTAATGAATATCATGTCCTCCCAATATACGTCGGACAAAAGAGATGAGACCTGGGTTGGCGAAATACTGATTTAACGCCAGAGATGGAAAAGGGAAGCCCTGCATTTTTGAACGGTTCTCAGGAGGATTGTTTTTGATGTTATCCCATGGCTCCAGGCAGGAGCGAAGGCCGCACGTTTTTCCTCCGGCAAGGCATTATGAAGGATGGTGTATCCGTTTGTCTTAAATTCATCGTAATTTGTGTTCATGAAATTCATAATATCATCCTATTTATTTTTCTTAGAAACTGTTTTCAGAAGCGCATCGAGGTCGTGTTGAATTGTTGAATTTTATTTTTTGACATATTTTATCGTTACCTGGGATGGGGAGCGATGGCAGCAGATCGAAGAGCAAAGCGAACCGAAGGTGAGAGCGCAAGCGGCAATCCTCAACCTTGTCCTCCCGACGTTCTGCCCTCTTAAGAATCTCAGATATTTTAAAGGAATATGGAAAATGGCTAATCTTCAGTTTGGCCATAAGGCATAGAGGCAGGCAACTGTCCATCCTAAGATAGTCAGTTGTAATTGGGTATCGGTGTAGAGAGCTTCAGTTGGAGATTCTCCAGCATCGAGGCAATCAACGATGAACCAATAGCGGAACAGGCCAAATAGTACGAAGGGGATTGTCAGGATCATTTCAGAGCTGCTTGATAGAACAAACAAGCTATAGAACATCACGGTGCATGTCGCTGACATTTCCGCATATCGATTGATCAATTCTTTTGTGTAGTGTTCTAAGACGCCCCTTCCATCTGTTCCGTTCAGAACTAATTCTTGACGTCGCTTGATTGCAGCTAGAAATAGGGCAAGAGAAAGGGTCGTCGTAAACATCCATGATGACAAGGGAACATTGATTGCGACTGCCCCGGCATATACCCGCAAAACAAAACCAGTGGCAATCGTAAATATATCTAGTACGGGTTTATGCCGCAGATATAATGTATAGGCGACATTCAGGAGAAGGTAAGCAAGGACGACGTAGGCAACTGGTGGCACGGTAAACATTGCAGAAAGGATACAGGACAGAATGAGTAAGAGTGCGATTGCTTTTTTCTTGGAGATATCTCCAGCGGCCAAGGGCTTGGTTTTGGACTTGACGGGGTGTTTCCTGTCTTCATCAAGATCCCTAATGTCATTGAATATATAAGTGATAGATGCTGCGACGCAGAAAAATACCATAGCCAAGAGACTGTTCAGGAATGCTGCCGAATCAGTGAATTTCCCAGAGAATAGCAATGGGGCTAGGACAAATGAATTTTTGGCCCACTGTTTGAGCCGAAGCAGTTTTAGGCATGGAATCATCCTAAGCCCCAGACCAGAAGGTTGTAGATGACAAAGAGAATGCAAAAGAGCTCTCCCAGAAATACG
This sequence comes from Lentisphaeria bacterium, assembly GCA_013215875.1. GTDB lineage: Bacteria > Verrucomicrobiota > Lentisphaeria > JABSQK01 > JABSQK01 > JABSQK01. Next base: position 1,632 of record JABSQK010000863.1, on the reverse strand, counting down.
CAGGTCGATGATTTGTTAAATTTTTCAGGTCTCCAGCGGGGCTTTCCCATCGAACATGCGATCAGGATAGCGATTGAAAAAACAGGAATCATGGCGACGTAGTATCTTGAGTTAGCGAAGTAAAAAGCTGGCTGGGAGGCTAGGATAAATATCAGACCTTTGAAAAACAAGGGCACGGTATAATTCTGATTCTTGGCAGTGAATGGGATGATAAAAAACAGGCATCCCAGGAAAAAGAGTAGGTACCAAAAAAAAGTATTTATTGCCAGGATATATTTTTCACCTAGGGTGCCTATTTTATTTGGCGGTTTGTTTTTATCTCTGGAGATGTACATACGGATCTGTTTATTTTCGTTAAAATAGAAAATACGGGTTTGGGCTTTCTGAAACTTGATTCTTTGTGACAGTGGCACCGGTTTCATATTATTCTTTTCAATCTTGATATTCTCGTATAGGCTGATTTTCCTTTTCCGTGAATCCCTCTGAAGTTTTCTGTGCACGGAGATCCACCCCTGTTTATTCTTTTCGTTTTCAGAAATAGCTTGCGCGCGGTATTCTTCATCAAAGACAAGTGCTTTTTCTTCTGTAGAAGTTACTAGGAAAAATAGGCCATGTTTACTGCAGAGAGCATATTGCCATGGTGCAATGGTGACGATAAAGGTCAACATAAGGACTAGTGGACCAACTACCGTTCTTTTCAGGATTAGATTATTATCTAGGTACTGAAAGAAAATTCGAAGTGAAACTATGGCGATCAAGGTGAAATATTGGGGACGAATGAAAGTTAATGCTGCGATCAGCAGGCCTATCAGGCAACAGAATAAAAGGGTCTCTTTTCCTTCTCGTAATTTTCTTTCAATGAAAAGGCATAAAAGAATTGCCGCATGAGCACCTACTAAATCTCCCCACACCAAGCCAAGATAATATAGATACATCGGAATGCAGAAAGGGAGGGCGATTGCAATGGTCGCCAATTTTCGAGTCATGCCTAATTTTAGCAGTTCAGAATATACGGCATAGAGGATTCCCAGGTTTACGAGGATCATATACCCACGGACGATATGGAGAGGGGCTGCCCCGGCATATATGAGTTCAATGGGAAGAAGGAGGATGGACATACCAGGAACGAACCATCCATTGCCCACAAGTTTGTTAGCCCACTGTTTAGACAATACTTGATCAAAGTTTGTAATGAAATAGGATGCGTTTCGGAGATAGACATTTTCATCGCCTTTGAATTCAATGCCATTGTTAAGAAGGAATGCCAGAATTCCGCCAACGAATAAGACATGAAAGATATTGATTTTATAGAATAAATTTTTCAATATAGGACCCTAGTATGTTACGATGTGGAAATATGGATCTAACAGAACGCTTTGAAAGTATAGTGGAAACAAGTTGTGTCAAGATGTCTTGATTACTCATTTTTCAATACAGGAAATAGTCAACTTAAACTTCAAATAGCGGCCAGAGGGTGTGGATACGATCATTACAGAGTCAACGCATCCAGTGATGCAGGATATGCCTGCCGACTGGCCGTACTTTCTGGGTTACAATCGAGTAATTCCAAAAGATACTGCGACGACTGTTTTAAAATTAGATGATGACCCATTGCTCAGTGTCTGGCAATAT
>JABSQK010000862.1 GCA_013215875.1 Lentisphaeria bacterium | reverse complement strand
CCGCCATTGATACTGATCTCCTGGCCGGTTATGTAGTTTGCTTTATCCGAAGCGAGAAATGCCACCAGGTGGGCAATTTCCTCAGCTTCAGCAAATCGCCGTGCGGGAATCTCACGCATAAGGTCTTTTTTCTTTTTCTCTTTTATGGATGCGGTCATTTCTGATTCAACAAAGCCCGGGCTGACAGTATTTACCTGAATATTGGAACCTGCTAATTCACGCGCGATACTTTTGGTGAAGCCCGATATGGCAGCTTTTGCTGCTGCGTAGTTGGAACGTCCAGCGCCACCCATGCGGCCTGCATCCGATGAAATATTGATGATCTTTCCCTGGCGTTGTCGTGCCATGATCATTGCCACCGCGCGGCAGCAGAAGAAAGTGGAATTTAAGTTGGTATCCAGGGCGTCCTGCCATTGTTCATCACTCATAAAAGAAAGAGGCGCATCATCTAATTTACCGGTATTATTTACCAGTACATCGATGTGTCCAAAATCGGCATGCACGTTTTTGATGAATTTTTGAGCCGCGGTGCTGTCGCGCAAATCGGCTTGATAAGCCTTGGCCCGTTTCCCGGATTCGCCAATTTGTTTGCCGGTTTCCACAGCCGCATCTTTATTGCTGTTGAAGTGGTAGGCAATGTCGAAACCCTGCTTAGCAAGTTCAAGTGCAATTGCACGGCCAATATCCCCACTGGCACCTGTAATAAGTGCGAGCGGATTGTCAGTAGAATCACCACTGCCTGAATCACCTTTTGTCGCCAGGTATTTTTCGAGATCCTTCTTATGCACCACAGTATCGAGCCCAAAGTGTGAACTAATCTCGTCTATGGATAAATCATTCTTTTTGGCAAAGGCGCGGGCAGCAGGCGCAAGGCGCATTTTCTGAGTTTGGCTTATTTCGGCAGTCGCTATCGGTGCTTTTTCTTTGCTCGTGGTCTTTTTGCTAGCTTTCTCTTCAGAAACAGTATCGGGAAATGTATCGCCATCTCCACCTATTGCAGCAAGGGTATAGCCCACTGCCAAAACGCTTTTTTCGGGCGTATAGATTTTTAGAATTTTCCCGGCCTCGGGGGCTTCAAAATCTTCATTTGTCTTATCGGTGATAAATTCAACGATGGTCTGACCTTTCTCGACCGTGTCTCCCTCAGCAACCAGCCATTTGCCAATCGTGCCTTCATCCATATTTTCATATAGTTTGGGCATCTTAAATAAATAGGCATCTGAACTCATAAATTCTCCTTTATACTTACAAAGCGAACTATACTGCCCATCTGCGAAAATGAAACTGAAATGATGCTAATCAGGGTCAATTGATTCTCGCAGTGGACTTCAAAATAATTTCGAGTTATGCTACCTGTCAGCCGACCCAATCCCAATCATTCCCGGGTATTCCATTTTACCTCGGATGGGATTTTGATTTAACACCGGTGCGTACAAGGTAAGGAGTCGATTTACCACACCGTTACATACATCTCTCAAGTAACGAACACTACTTACTATTGTAATATTATGATAGAATCCGATTTCAAGACTAGGCCTGGGCTGATGATACGCACTGCTGAGCAGATGTACAGAGCATTACAAATTGCTCGGAATCGCTGGCAACTTACACTGCTTCTAATGTTGGTATGTGCTGTGTCGATTCTGCTGGCATATAGACGTAATCATAATACTCAAATAAAGTTGTCGCAATTGATTAAGGACAATCCTCAGGTTACTAATTGGAGTCAGGGGAGTATATATTCTATACCTTTTTCTAAAAATGGTGTATTTAAAAAATATTCACTTAATAATATCCTTATTAAGGATTTAGAATTGAGTTTGAGCGGACTTCCATTAAGAGATATCAGTGCACTACAGGGAATTCCTTTGATAAAACTCGATCTATTTCACACTGAAATTAAAGATCTCAGTGTTCTTAATGGGATGTCTCTTAAATACTTAAATTTAGGATCTAGGAAGCCCACAGCATTTAAAGGAGGTATGGTTTATTCTGGGCCTGCTTATATGAGGCCCAATATTACTGATATAAGCCCTCTTAGAGGAATGCCCTTAGAAAGATTAATCATATATAGCTCTTCATTAAAGGACATTAGTTCTCTTAAAGGAATGCCCTTGAAATACTTGGATCTATATAGCCCTTCACTAAAGGACATTAGTTCCCTTAAAGGAATGCCTTTGGAATACTTGGATCTCGCAGCAAAGATTATTGATATAAGTGTTCTTAAGAAAATGCCGTTGAAACACTTATCTTTATCCAATATTGGATCATATATATATGATCCAATGAAAGGACTACAAGCAAGAATCACTGATATAAGTGTTCTTAAAGAAATACCTTTAAGATCTTTAAACATTGAGTACACAACTGTTATTGACATTAGTATGCTTGAAGGCATGCCTTTAGAAAAATTATTTCTACCCGTAACAGCTAAAAATATAGAATTCCTCAGGTCGATGAAAACTTTGAAAATGATAAATTATCAATCGCCTCAGAAATTCTGGAAATTATACGATAAAACAGGAGAAATGCATTGTAAAAAATATCGTGATAATGGTGGTGGTTTCCATCCTCATATTTATGAATGAAAACTTCAACGAAGTTTGTATTATTTCTCTTATTTATAACAATATACTCTATTATACAAAGAAATTTATTTAAGTTTATAATGAATGTCAGATGGGGTACCCCAAGCAAGTGGTGGACTTAATGCATTAATAAGTGCTCAAATAGAAGAACGCGCTGACACAGAAGACAAACAATCTAAAACTCGGATATTGTTATAGATAATCTCGGTTTCCTATATCAATGATCTGCTCGAGTTCTATTTTGTAACCCTGTAGATGGACAGGATACTTGAGCTCAATTTTTTATTAAATACCGATCCACCCGCTTGCCGCAATCAGGGTCAATTATCAGTCTAATAAAGCGTGCATTGGCTAGACAGAAAGGACTTTTGGGCTATTGTAGCCGCTCACTTTTTAAAGCGATCTCTAATTAAGGCATTTACCTATGAATAAAAAAACCGTAAAAGATATTGACCTGGCTGGTAAGAAAGTCATTATGCGGGTGGATTTTAATGTACCTCTGGATGGAACTACAATTACAGATGATACACGTATACGTGCAGCTGTTCCTACGATAAACTATATTTTAGAGCAGGGTACATCGCTTATACTGATGAGCCATTTGGGCCGCCCTAAGGGTGAGAAAGTCCCTGAGCTTAGCCTCAAACCCATTGCAGACATGCTGTCTGAATTATCGGGTAAAAAAGTCATTATGGCTGGTGATTGCCGTGGAGCAGAAGTAAAAGCGCAAGCAGATGCACTACAAGCTGGCGAAATTTTGCTTTTAGAAAATACCCGTTTTTATGCGGCTGAGGATGCCAAGGGTGATGATTCTGATAAAACGGAAATGGCCAAAGAACTTGCTTCTCTGGCAGATGTTTTTGTAAACGATGCTTTTGGCACTGCGCATCGTGCCCATGCTTCCACGGCTGTAATTGCTGACTATATGGATGTATCTGTAGCCGGTTTACTCATGGAAAAGGAACTTGAGTTCCTGATAGGTGCAATTAAAAATGCCGAGAAACCATTTATTGCGATCATTGGTGGTGCCAAGATTTCAGGAAAATTGCAGGTATTGAAGAGTCTACTCGACAAGTGCGATACAATTATTATTGGTGGCGGAATGGCCTACACGTTTCAAAAGAAGCTGGGCTATGCAATTGGTGAGTCGATTCATGAAGATGAGTTGCTTGATACTGCCGGTGAAATTATGGAAGCAGCAAAAGAAAAGGGTGTAAACCTGCTCTTACCTTTGGATAATATGATAGCCGATGATTTTTCTCCGGATGCCAATAAAAAAGTGGTCATGTGCGAGGATGGAATTCCAGACGGCTGGGAAGGGCTTGATATAGGTCCTGAGTCGGCAATCCTTTTTTCTGATGCAATCGCAAAAGCAAAGACTGTCGTTTGGAATGGCCCAATGGGTTGCTTTGAAATGGCACCATTTGCTGCCGGAACAAATGCGATTGTCGATGCTGTAGCAGCAGCAGATTGTGTAAGCATCATCGGTGGTGGCGATTCGGTAAGCGCAGTGAATCAAAGCGGTAAGGCGGGTCAAATGAGTCACATTTCTACAGGTGGTGGTGCATCACTTGAACTATTAGAAGGCAAAGTCCTCCCTGGTGTTGATTGCCTGGATAACAAATAAGGAATTTATTATGAGTCGCAAACTAATTATTGCCGGTAACTGGAAATTGAATCACGGAATTGCCGCCACGAAAGAAACTGTTGACGGATTAAAAGAGGCATTGGCAGGAATTGACAGTATAGACATCGTCGTATGTCCGGTTTTTACTTCACTTGCTGCTGCCGTTGAAAGCTCTGCTGGATCCAACATTGCAGTCGGTGCACAGAATCTTCATTGGGAAGCAAGCGGTGCCTACACAGGTGAGATTTCTGCAGAGATGCTGAACGAACTAAATGTCGACTATGTTCTTATTGGCCACAGTGAACGCCGCCAATATTTTGGTGAAACTGATGCGACTGTAAACTCACGATTGAATGCAGCACTTGCTGGCGGACTAAAGCCGATTGTCTGTGTCGGAGAAACGATTGACGAACGCCGTGCAGATCAAACAGAAGCAGTTGTTGAAACACAAATCAGCGGCGCTCTGGATGGAATTTCTACAGAGGACATGGGTAAGATTGTCCTGGCCTACGAACCAGTTTGGGCCATTGGTACGGGGGAGACTGCAACGCCTCAACAGGCGCAGGATGTACATGCATTTATCCGCAGTAAAATTGCCTCACTTTATAATGACGATGTTGCCGCCGCTGTCCGCATACATATGGTGGCTCTGTAAAAGCTGCCAATGCTGCAGAGTTAATGGGCCAGGAAGACATCGATGGTGGACTTGTAGGTGGTGCCAGTCTAAAAGTCGAAGACTTCAGCGCCTTGATAAAAGCTTGTCTCTAAATCAATGATTTAAGCCAGCGGGAACGCTGGCTTTCCAAAGCAATTTAACTGCTTGAGGAGATGTATGATATTTGCAGCAATTAGTTTAGGGCTAGGCATCATTATTGGTTTGATTGCTGCCCGCTTGATTGGTAAAAATTTATTTAAAAACGCACCGATCTTTTCCATGCTCGCCACGCTAATTATTATCCTTGCTACCTGTGTTGCTTTTTACAATGGCAAAAAGCTCGATGACAGTCGTTCAATTAGCAAATGGTTGAAAATCCGTGGAACAATTACCAAGTCCGAAATACAAGGCGTGAATGCGCCGGGTGTTGAAGAGGAATTGAAGAAGAGTGCAATTTTGCCACGGCTAACCTATGAATATACTGTCGATGGAAAACTTTATAAAGCAGTGAGTCATTATGATGCCCCTGGTTTTGGGCCGCGCAGCAGTCGCATAGATGTATCGGTGAAAATTGTAAAATCCTTGCCCGTTGGTACAGAATTGGATGTCTGGTACAATCCTGAGAATCCGCAAGAATCATTACTTAAGAATAAAGCCCCCTGGGTGGTTTTTGTGCGCATTGGTATTGCCATGATTCTGCTTGCCATTGCTATTGTGCTTTTACTCTGTCGCACGAAAGAGACGGACGTACCCAGTGAAGCTTAATATTGTATTGATTGCTCCGGAGATACCGCAAAACACAGGTAACATCGGCCGCCTCTGCGTAAACATGGGCATGCGCCTGCATCTTATCGAGCCCCTGGGATTTTCAATAGAAGATAAAATGCTGCGCCGCGCCGGGCTTGATTACTGGAAAGATCTCGATCCGCAAATTTATCCGGACTGGGAAACCTTCATGGAAAAGGAATGCCCCGAAAATTTTATTTTTATGAGTACGAAGACCGAACAATGCTTTTACGATTACCGCTTTAAGGGCGATGAATATCTGGTCTTTGGAAATGAAGGGCATGGATTGCCAGTCGATTTTTATGAGCGCTATAAAGAACAACTTTACACACTGCCCATGCCGGGTCATGGAAACCGCAGCTTAAATATTGCCAATGCTGTAGCAGTCGGGGCATACGAAGCCTATCGCCAACTCGAAATTGATCGATGAGATTCGTGTGAAAATCCGCGAATTAAAAAGGGATGAAATTCCGCAACTCGCACACGTTTATAGTACTGCGGTCCGCGGCCAGGCTCTAAAATTTTACAGTGTGGATCAAATAAATTCCTGGGCTGAGTATGCTGAAGATCTCGAAAATTTCACCAAAGACCTTTGGCAAGGGTATACCCTGGTACTGGAAATCGATGGCTGCATTGTTTCCTTCGCACAATTATCGCCCTTAAAGCACCTTGCGCTTCTCTATACCTTGCCGGAACATGGTGAAAAAGGTTATGCCGGAAAACTATTGGATGCGATAGAACTGTATGCCCGCAGCGAGGGCCAACAGGATATTCAAACGGAGGCAAGTTTATTATCGAAAACTCTTTTCATGAAGCATGGCTACAGTATTGAGAGTACAGAAACCGTGTCTCGTGGAGGCGCGTCTTTTTTTCGTTACCGAATGATCAAACAGCTCAATAGCTGTTGCGAGGACTAATTAGTTTTGCTCAATTACCTCGCTCTTTCAGAGCTGATTTTTTTAAATTATTAACCCAGGCCTTCGACCGTCGGAGGCCTGGGGACTTTGATGAATCAATATTCAAGCTACAAAGT